>JAUVLL010000128.1 GCA_030600745.1 Spirochaetaceae bacterium
TAAAATGAAAAAAAAAAAAACATGCTTTACATTTTTTACAACATGTTGATATTATTATACTATAGTACTAATCGAAGGAGAGTGTAATGGGAAGTATAGATCTACCGAAAAGCCCAATGGTCTTTCATCCGGAAAAAAGGAGTGCGGTGGGTTCTCGAAACTCCCTTGCCCAGGAGAGTAGAGATCAGCAGGCCGAAGTTGACAATCTTCTTGAGGAAGAAGTCGACAAAGTAATGAATCACGTTTCAAGTAAACTTCCGGACGAAGTTTTAAACGAACTTGATGTAATGGGTGGTTTAAAAGAGAAAGTATACAACTACTTTAATCAGAATTATCAGAACATGTTTAACAGGTATATTGTAACTACTGAAGATGAGATGATAAAAAAAGTAAGGAATTTTGTTGACCGTGAGGAGATGAAAGTTCTTACAAGGTATACACCTAAGGAAATAGCAACACTTCTTGATGAAGTCGGTGGTATGGACAGATTTAATACAGGTGAAATTGAGAAATCAATTGTCAACATGTATGGACATCTCCAGGGGCATATACAAAGAGGTGTTAATGAGCTCGAAAATCTTACAAACTCACTTCTACGTCAAAAAACTGATGTAGGTGCTTTTATAAGAGGAGAAAATGCATATTCTGTAGTTAAATGTGCCTTTAAAGATAATCTTACCAGGCCAAAAACTGTAACAGAAGTAAAATTATCAATTAATATCCTTGATTCTGAACTGATAAGCCCTATTTTCCATTATCAGGTAACTGTTGAATATCTTATTAAAGATCTGATAGGGAAAAATATTATTGACTTGATTGATAAGGAAATTGAACAGTTTAAGGATGATCGAATTGATCAGGGGCTTGAAGAACTTGCAGATAGTGAAATTGTCTTTGAAAAAATGAAAAGAGTTGAAAACCATACTTCTGACGACTCAGAAAGTCCAAAATCACTGCGTTACAGACATATGGCAAAAACTTTAATGAGCAGACTTGAAGGTTTAAGAGCAGAAATTGATCCTGAAGAATTTGATCAGCTTAACATAAGAGAAAATCTTAAGAAGATTATTGATCTTGAGAATATCAGAAACAGAGGATATAACACAGCTATCAACTCAATCACTTCTATTCTCGACACTTCCAGGATGGGATATCAGTATATTGAAAACCTTAAAAATGGACGTGAACTTATTATACGTGAGTATGAAGATACAGATCCTAAAACTCTTCCTGATGAAAGATACAGTATTCGGATGAAATACTATGATAATGCACAGTTAATAGAAGAACAGAAAGCATATGATGTTCAGATTGCTGCATTTCAGGTAGAAGTTGAGCATCTGTGGGATGTTCTTAATATGGTTTATGTAGACAGTAAGTTTCTGAAAAGAATTTCTGACTATGAAGATCTTGCCAAGGCTTACAGGAACAAGATCAAGAAGAAAATTAAAATTAAGACAAATGATCCTGTTTATGAAGATATTGACAAGGTATGGAATGAGATATCCTTCATGAAACCTGCAGAAACAGATGTTGAAGAACGAAATAGAACGTATCTTTTTGAAAAAGATGAAGTTAAAAGAAGACTTGTACTTATGAAAGAAAAACTTCAGGGTATGTATGGTTATAAATATCCTATGCAGAGACGTGTTATGCAGGAAAGATTAGACTTTCTTGAACAGGAATTTAATAAGTTTGATTATATGATAAACCCTTATCATATTCAGACTGGAATACTTTTGGATGTTGATATTACTTCCATTAAAAGAAAGAAAGCTACCCTTGATGGTATGGCAAACGTACTCAATGAGTTTCTGAATGGAGTTTCGAAAGGTTTTCAGGATGCGGCATTTGCATCTTTCTCCCGAAGAAGATCCACAGTTCGTGGTGATATTGATCAGCATTTTGGAGATCCTAATGAATTGGAGTTGCTTGAAGAAGGGCAGCAAAATAAGGGTCAATCATATCTTGATATGCTGAATACTCCTGCTGATGAACCTGAAACTACAATTAAGAAGCAAAAAAAAGCTGCCCCTGTGACTAAGACCCGTAAAAGAAAGGGAGTTGTCGATTCTGGTAAAAAAGGAAGGGGTCGACCCAAAAAGGCAAATGGTGGATTGAGAACATTATAAAAGTAAGAAACATATTAAATCGCCCTGTATAACAGGGCGATCTTTTTTTAAGGAGAGTATTAAATTGATGAATCATTTATATGAATTTGAAAATCTCTCAACAAAATCAAGCTTCAACACTGCTCTCGGTCATTTTCAGACTGTAGCTGAGATACTGGGAACTTTTGACGATTATATAAATATTGCAGATTCTCTGAATGAACTGATGCAGGAAAAGTCTATTGGCCAGAATCAGCTTATTCCTACTGTAAATGCAATTTTATTTGACAAACTTAATTATAGGTATAACTCTTATAATGTTACGAAAACTGTTGAAAATTTTGATATTCTTGTTGAAGAAACAAAAAAATGGAATGGTATTGATCTGGTAATGGTATATTATCATCCTGATTTAGGTCCGATGTTAATAAATCCAAAAAATAAAAGTCATTTTGATTCAATTCATACTTTTAAACGAAATGAACTTATTACCATATATGCAGGAAACTTTTCACCTGATAATAACAGGAAAATTGCAGATTCGGCTATTTCAGCTATCATCAAGTATCTTAACGGAAACAAATTAAGTGCTCCAGTTGATCTGAAAAATGGTAAATTTATATACAGTAAAAAAACGACTGTTAAGGAAAAAGTTGTTTCTTCTTCAAAACAAAGTAAGTTAAAAACCAGAGTAAGTTCAAAGGCTGCCGGAAAAGTTAAAATTCAGCAACAGGTAGAAGAAGTTGTCTCCAAACCCAAGAGAATTACACCTTATTATTCTGTTCCAGTTACAAATGAGCTGTTTCATAATGGGAATGTTGAAGCATGGAAGAAGATTATTCAAAGTTATAAAGCAAAGTATTCTGGTTTGGAAGTGTATATTTATTAT
This sequence comes from Spirochaetaceae bacterium, assembly GCA_030600745.1. GTDB lineage: Bacteria > Spirochaetota > Spirochaetia > B11-G9 > B11-G9 > JAJRQE01. Next base: position 3,001 of record JAUVLL010000128.1, read on the forward strand.
GATGGAGAGCGTATACACGAAATAGCTTCACTCTTTAAATGGGGAAAGGTAAAACACGGCAGTACAATTCTATTTGCAGTAGCTGGTGATAATATTAAGGATGTGGCTAAACTTCAGAGGTATCTTAAGCAAGGTGCAAGCATTATGTTTGAATCTTTTCTGAAATTTCCTGTTAATAAGATACTTAATTTGTTCTGATAAAAGAGGATTATATGAAAAAAAACATACATTTTTTTAGCAGAAATAATTATATTAAAAATAAAAATATTTTGGATAAGCTGGGAATACGAGGAAAAGAAGCTATGGATTTTGCGGCTCTCGATCTGCCAATACTCCCCGGTTTTATTCTGGATTCCGAGATCGCTGCACATCTTGAAAACGAGAATATTTCTACTAATATTAAATCTTTTATTAAAAAATGTGAGAATATAACCGGTAAAAAATTTGGTGACACTTCCAATCCACTACTCGTTAAAATTGTTATCAGTCCAAATCTTGTTATTGTTAATTATCCGGCACTGCATAATTTTGGTTTAACTGACAGTACAATAACTGGTTTTACTAATTTTGTTGGCGAGGATTTTGGTTATCATGAAATACTCTTTCAGATTAAAGGTTTCCTGCAAATTGAGCAAAAAATAGCTGATCTTCAGAATAGAACAAGTGATTCGAAAAATATTACCAAAAAGATAACGGATATCACAAAGTATATTAATAGTGATATTAAAGCTGACAAGATAAAAAAGATAATTACTGAGTACAGAAAGCTTCTTCCTGATGATTTTTATTCTGATGTTTACAGGCAGCTTGAAATTGTACTAAAAAGAATAAGCCTTATGTTGTCCCTTGATGAATTGGATGATGATGATGCTGCATTGATAGTTCAGCCTATGGTATATGGCAATTATGGCAAAGATTCTGCCAGTGGACAGTTTTTTACCAGAGATGTAGTTACAGGAGAAGATATTCTTTCAGGTTGGTTTGAACAGAATAAATTTAATTCAATTGAGACAAAAGGTAAGGATATACAAAAAATTGGATCTGAATTTCTTAAAGAATTAAAAAAAGTTGCAAGAATTGTAGAAGATCGTTTCAAAGAGATTAGATCCATAAGATTTACCGTTGAAAATGGCAGGGTTTGGCTGATTGATCAAAGACCGCTCATGTCTAAATCAACACAATCTGATATTAAATCACTTTTGGATCTTTACAGGCGAAAGGTAATTACTAAAGAATATCTAATAAATGCTATTAAACCGGAACAGTTAAATGAAATTCTTCACCCAATTATCAATCCCGCTTCAGTTAAAGGTTTTAAGAATATAACAGGTGGTGTTGCAGGAGCCCCCGGTGCTGCTATTGGAAGGGTTTATTTTACAACTAACAGTCTTATTGATGCATATAAGATTGCACATCAAAAGGGTTTGGATCCCAGGCTTATCCTGTGTATGAATTCAACTTTTGCAGAGGACGTAAAAGCTATAGAAGTTGCAACCGGAGTTCTTTCTGCTGAAGGTGGATACGCTGCTCATGCATCCGTTGTAGCCAGACAATATGGGAAAATTTCTTTAGTTGCGGAAGATCTCAAAGTTACTGGAAATAAAGCAGTTATCAGTGGAAAAACGATTAAAGAGGGAGATATTATTACCCTGAATGTACCTCATTACGGTAATCCAAATGTCTATTTTGGTGAAGCAAAACTTATTGAGCCTGATCCCGAAAAATCGGGTCTTTTGGAATTTGTAAAAATAATAAAGTCGAGTCTGGAAAATTTCCATGTCAGGGTAAATGCAGATAAATCGAGGGATGCCAATTTAGCTGTAAAGTTTGGAGCTGAAGGAATAGGTCTTTGCAGAACAGAACATATGTTTTTTGATTCAAAAAGAATAAATGTTTTTAGAAGAATGATTATTTCTGAAACTTTTGGTGAAAGGGTTAAAGCTCTTAAAAAGCTTAAAACCATGCAAAAAGATGATTTTTACGAACTTTTCAAAGCTATGGATGGGCAAGAGGTGACCATACGCCTGCTTGATGCTCCATTACACGAATTTTTACCTCATAACAAAGATGAGATGCAGCTTTTTATTGAATTTATGAAAAATGAAAAAGATGCAAAAAATGTTACTGCTAAAGAGATTTCAGCTAACATGGATAATTTACGTGAATTTAATCCAATGCTTGGGCATAGAGGGTGTCGTATTGCTGTTTCATATCCTGAAATTTATGAGATGCAGATGGAAGCCATTTTTGAAGCACTGTATAAGTTAAAAAATGATGGAGTAAAGGTTAAACCAGAAATTATGATTCCTCTTATAATGAATGAAGATGAATTAAAACTTATAATTTATGGTAAAAGAATTGAGGGACAAACTTATAAAGGATTGAAACAGATAGAACTTGATCTTAGAAAGAAACTAAAAGCACCCTCAATTCCATATAGATTTGGTACAATGATTGAATTACCGGTAGCGGCTTTAGCTGCTGGAGAAATTGCTAAATATGCAGAATTTTTCTCATTTGGAACTAATGACCTTACACAAACTACAATAGGTCTTTCCAGAGATGATTATACTTCGTTTATGCCGGATTACACCTTGTTTGATATTATAGATGGAAATCCCTTTATTAAGCTTAATAAACACGTAAAAGAGCTTGTGCAGATAGCTGTCAGAAGAGGCAGTATGACAAGACCAGGTCTGACAAAAGGGTTGTGTGGTGAACATGGTGCAGTTCCTGAAAATATTAAATTCTGTATGAATGCAGGACTGGATTATGTGTCATGCAGTGTTTATTCTGTACCAATAGCTCTGCTTGCAGTAGCCCAGGAAACAATAAAGGAAAAATAACATAACGTAGGGAAGGGTTTTAAACCCTTCCCTACGTATTATTCTTACCAAATACCAAAATTGTTTACAGAATCAATAATTTTTACAGTTGCTTTTCGTGCATCTGACTTGGGAACACCCGCTTCCTTGCTCAAAGATTGCACAAAAAAAGTAGATAAAGTATCCAGAACATCCGGAAGATTGTAAAAAACAAGGGAAAAATTAGCTCCGGTTGGATTAAGGACTGTAAAAGAGGAGTAAGTAACAAGGGGATTTTTACTTACCATTACTTTTGTTTGATTACTTGAATTAAAGATTTCCAATTCAGAAAATCTTTGAGGGATTTGATGATTTTTGTCTCTAAGATAGGGTTCTTCGTATTTTTTTGCATAAGTTGCAGGTTCAACCAGAATAAAAAGTTTATTCCCGTCTGTTTGAAAAGTAATCCCTTCTGCTGTAGCATAAATACTTTTAACTCCACTATAAGCAACAATTTCATAAATTGAGTATTTGCTTCTTTCACTAAAAAAAGATGAAACTATATATCCTTCATCTTTGGGTAATTTACCTTCTTTAAAAGCCATAAACAAATCGAGTGCTTTAACATCCATAAATGTTCCTCCTGTTATTAGCTAAATTATAGTTAAAATGTTGATGAAATAGCAAGGAATTTATTTATTTTTATACTCTTCTGATCTGGCAAAAAATTGATCAGCAAAATCATCAATACCCTTTATTTTATAAATCATGGCGATATTATAATAAACTCTCCAATCCTTAGAGTTGTCATTTAGTGTTTTTCTGAATGATTTCAGTGCTTCATCGTACTGTTTTGCTTTATAACAGAGGACCCCCTTTATTAGAAAAAGGTCAATACCGGGCTTATTGATAAAAGATAGTGCACTATCAATAATTTTTATAGCAGAAATTGTTTGTCCGGAATGATCAAGACAATAAACAAGGGCACGTAGAAAAATCTCATTATTAGGATCTTTAATCAATAGTTGTTTGTAAATCATTGTAGATTTATCCCATTTTTTTGTAAGACGGTAGGAATTTGCCAGAATACGAAGTAAACCTTGATTATCAGGCTGCAGGTGAAGTATTTTATTTATTTCCAAAATTGTTTTAGAATATTTCTTTTGTTTGTATAGAAGATGGATATAGTCTTTGTTCTTTTGAAAGTCTTCGGTAATTATCAGATAGTTCCTGTAGGCTTCGAGGAGTTTCCTGATATCTCCTGTACTTTTATAGAGATCAATTAAATCTGAGTATGCATCTTTAAAGTTACTGTTTATCTTTATAGCTTTTAGAAACCATTTTTCTGCCAGCTCTTCAAGACCTCCTTTAATATATTCTTCCCCAAGAGCAGTAAAAAGATAACAATCAGGATCATTTTCCCTTATCTCTTCCTGAATAGCAGGTATTGTCTCATTTGTATTAAAATCCAATTTACACATACAAAGAGCTTTATAATATGAACTTGTAGAATTCCCCGGATCACTAATACTAATTTTTTTCAGTTCAACCATCATTAATTCATATTTTTCTCTCATCCAGAGCAGCAGGGAGAGACCATACCGTCCTTCAAGCCTGGTTCTATCGAGTTTTATTGCAATTCTGTAGTGATTTTCTGAAAAATCTAATTTTTTAAGTTCTCTATTTGCTTCTCCAAGTAAAAGATGAAGATTTATACTATTTTTATCTGAATGAAGAGCGATATTTCCATAATAAACGGCTTTATTAAAATTTTTCCTTTTGAAGTATTGAAAGGCGAGATATTGATTTTCCTGAATTTCAGGTTCAATATTTAGTTTTTTAAGTTCTTCTGTTGCAGTATCTTTTTTGCCGATTTTATATAGAAGAACAGCTCTTCTGAATAAAAGCAGCTCATCATCAGGAGAAAATTCCAGTGCTTTTTCATAATACTGAAGTGCCATTTTGTAATTACCATTTTGTCTTTCAATCATACCCATATAAATATATGGAAGAATATTAGAGAAATTATTTTCAATTAGAAAAGAAAACATCTCTGATGCTAATTCAGTATTTCCGGAATTAAAGTTACTAACTCCTCTCATAAAGAGTGTACCAAGATATATTTTATAAATACCTGTATTATTTGTTGATGATTCTACTGCTTTGGAGAGATAGGTTATTGCAATATCGGAACGACCTGATCCAAGATATGCAATACCAAGAAAACCGTTGGCATGCATTGACGATGGATTTGAGTTTACAGCTTTTTTTAAATAAAAAATAGCATTTTTGGAAAAACCCAGAGTTAACAAAGATCTCCCCAAAAAAAAGTTACCCGCTGCTGATTCCGGTACAATTGCAATATAATGACGAAGAGCTTCTACTGCATCTTCCATCCTGTTAAGTCCATGATAACTTCTACCAAGGAATAAATATGCTTCAGGTATATCCGTGTTTTCCCGAATAAGATCCAGGAATATTACTGAAGCTTCTTTATATTTTCTATTTCTACCTAACTTTAAAGCCTTTTGAAACTTGATTTTCGATTTTGGGTCTAACACAACTCTATTTAACCCTTTTTATAGTTTTTCATCAATAAGAAAA
>JAUVLL010000028.1 GCA_030600745.1 Spirochaetaceae bacterium
AGAACTTCTAAACTCTGTCGGAAGTGATTATGAGGATATCTATCCAATAATAAGCACTCTTCCTGAAATGAATGTACATTTTATTCCTGAATTTATCCTGGAACAGGTCCTGGCTTATCCCTACGGAGGAGAGGTGATTGAGAATCACAATGCAATCTACAACACCCTTCTTTCACTTAGATTGAATGGTGAAATTACAACCGAGGGTTTACATGGACTTATAGAAACCGAAGGTCTGCAGGAACGTGTGTTTCACCATCTTGGAACAAAAACATGGTTTTGGAAAGTTGAAATTGCAATTAACAGGACTGCTGTAGAAGCAGTCATTGTTTGCTTTCCTGAGATTGGCAGCAATATGCCTGGAAGTGGAGTGGGATGGGATTACAGTTATAGCTTATATGCTTTTAGTGAAGCTGAATTTGGGATTGTAGAGTTAGAGGAGTAAATTTGTATGAGTAAAAGCGAAGTGATAAAACTTGATGAAATACAAAATAAGATTTATAGCATTCGTGGTTCGCAAGTAATGATTGACCGTGACCTGTCATCACTTTATGACGTAGAAACCAGAGTTTTGAATCAAGCTGTTAAACGAAATCGTGAACGTTTTCCTGAAGAATTTTGCTTTCAACTTAATGACAAAGAATTTGAAAATTGGAAATCACAAATTGTGATGTCCAAGGATGATAAAATGGGGTTAAGGAGATCTCCGTATGTCTTTACTGAGCAGGGTGTTGCAATGCTTTCCGGAGTTTTACGCAGCCATACCTCAGTTATAATCAGTATTCAGATTATGAATGCCTTTGTCAGTATGCGGCGCTTTATAGCTACCAATGCTTATATTTTCCAAAGGTTAGATACACTTGAAGTTAAACAAATTAATACTGATAAAAAAATTGGTAAAGTATTAAATGCCATTGAGAGGAAAGATTTTCAACCAAAACAAGGTATTTTCTTTGATGGCCAGATTTTTGATGCTTATAAGTTTGTCTCAGATCTTATCCGTTCCGCAAAAGAATCAATTATTCTCATTGATAACTATGTTGATGATACTGTACTAATACATCTTACAAAGAGAAATAAAGATGTGAAAGTCACAATTCTTACCAAAATAATCTCAAAGCAGCTGGCATTGGATTTAAAAAAATGCAATGAACAGTATCCGGCTATAGAAATAAAAGAATTCAAAAATTCTCATGACCGTTTTATCATCATAGACAATTGCTTTATTACAAAAATTTCGTAATTGTAATTTCAGAAAAATTAATTATATATAAATCTAATGTATATCAAGGAAAGGATGTAAAATGAAGATTTACAAGATTGTAGTGTCAGTTTTTATTGTGGTATTGATTTGTGGATGTTATACAGTAAGTGGTAATATTATATCTCAAACTGCTGATATAGAAAAATACCAATATGCTGCTATTGGTGACATTATGGACTATGTGGTGCTAGCTCGTTAATGGATTTTGATATTCGGATCTATGATATTTTAGATACCCCGAGAATTGAAATGGTTGGAGAAAAAGAGCTTGAAGGATTAACAGATATGCAACAAAAAGTGACGTTACTTATTAAATATTCAGTCTCACAGAGTTCTCATGAGTCCGTAGTCGCAATTACGTTTATTGATTACTTGACAGAAAGACCAATAGCCACATGTACTGGTGCATTTGGTTTGGGTATGGGTATGAATCATGACTTAAAAGTCGCTACTAATCGAGCATTCGATCAGGTTCATTTGTTATTCTCAATAAAATAGGGGACAATATTTAAAGACAGAGGGACGGGACAGCAAAATGTTGAAAATATTATTAAAAGACGATCCAGATCTTCAAAAGCCTCATGACAAATATGAGAAATTTACCAGTGACAAAAAATTAAGGTATCAGGCTATCTCCCGTGAAAAATTTATAAGAGATCAACTCTCAAGAGAAGGAGCGGCTTATGACGAGGGAGAACAGAAGGGAGCTTACAAGAAATCTCTCAAAGCAGCACGGGTACTAAAAGAATCCGATATTTCGATAGAAATTATAATAAAAAGTACTGGATTGACCGTTGAGGAAATAGAAAAATTATAGATCTGCAGCGCAATCCGGTTAACTACTCTTTATCAGTAATCCATCTCCTCAAGCATTAATAACTTCAATCGTCTTTATACTCTTAATATCAAATAATTTTAAAAAAAAATAAAAATATCCCAAATTCCTGAAGCAGGATCACAAATTCACCAGTACTACTATATAAGAAACAATAAATTTATTTTGAGTGTGGTATTGATGAGAAAGTTAATGTTGGTAAGTACAGGTTTTTATATTGTAGTTGTTACTGTACTGTTTTTTCAGGCGAAAACTGCCTTCCTTGAGATTAATAAAAGTCTAAACACAGTACAAGAGAATCAGATGAATTTTGAAACTCTAATTTCCAGGTTCTACTTGCAACTGAATCAAAAAATCATAGAACTTTCCAAAGATACTGAGGACCAAAATAGAAATCTTGGTATTGCCCTTAACAAAGTAAAGAATTCAAACCTCATGGCAATAGGGGAAGTAAAGAATCTTATAGCCACCTACACAGCGGAAGTAAAGAATAAAAATGCCGTTACAAGATTACTTGCTGTCAACGCTCTTGTGGAATCTGATGGCTCAACACAGCAACTTTTGGGTGAAGGAACTCTTAAGTATAATGAGGGAAATTTTACCGAAGCTATAAAAGTATATAGAAGCATTCTTGATGCAGATCCCTCAAATACAGAAGCCCTTTGTTATCATAATGTATCCCTGTATTACCAGAATCCAGGAGACAGGAGCAACTTCCCCGGAATAAGGAAGAATCTTATTCCTCTTCTTGAGGGAGATTTAATTAGCAGTAATGATAAATCAATGGTTCTAAATGTACTCCTTGAAATAAGCAGAGAGGAAAGCGATTCTGCTTCCATGAAACAATATCAGAATGCCCTGCAACAGCTGGAGGATGGTGAGTAAATGAGACAAAAAAAACTGCTAATATCTATAGTATATGCATTCATGGCCGTATCTGCCTGGAGTTTTGATCTCAGCCTTGCAAATCTTTATCAGTATAGCCCTGACGGTAAAACCTTTACAGAAAAAAATATCACAGGAGATCTGTTTAAGAGTTTAAGAGAAACAGATAAAGAGGGAATACTTTATCTCTCGGGAACAAAAAGCACAGCAATCCCGAAATCGATCCTGGATACAGCACTTTTGAGTGAAGCAGAGAACAGTGATTTTATTCTTTACGGGTTTCTGAAAGTAACAGGAAATTACTATGACTTTGAAGTAAAGCTATATGACCGTGTTGAAGGAGAGATAAAAACCATCTTTTATGCGAAGAATACCACTTCAGATTACGATGAGTTAGTTCGGACAATGTCGATGCGAATCGTAACATACTTCTATAAAACTCTTGGTGTTACAAAACGAATTGAAGAAGAAAGCAAAGAAAGTGGTGTCATTGACATTGAATCAGGTCTTGGATACTGGATTCCCTTTGATCCCTTGGCAGAAAGTCTGATAGGGCTTGTATCGGTTCACTTAAGCAGCAGTCTGACTCCTATGGATCCTCTTTTTAAATGGGATATTTTTACCTTTGCACTCAGCTACGGTATTGGAGGGGACTATTCACTGGGCATGAGCAGAGAGGGTTTTGAAAGCTACTTTCTTCATTCAGTAAGAGCTGGTTTTCCTGTTACTTTATCTGCAATCTGGCATTACAGGAATAAAATTATCCTGCAGATTGTACCTGAACTTCAGCTCGATATTCTGGTGCAGGATCGTCTGTATGAAAGTGTGGTGAGAGAAAAAAGTGCTGCATTTTCTTTGTCTGCCTCCCTGGGATATGAATATCTTTTTACAGAAAAACGACTTTCATTAGGGTTTGCAACCCGGCTGCATACGGCATTTTATGAAAATATACTATTTTCCATAGAACCCACTTTCTACTGCAGATACAGATTTAATCCTGCGAACAAAGGAATTTAAAATGAAGATACGATCTTTAGTCATTATAGTGATTTCACTTATCATGCTGTCATGTTCCGAAGGGCTTTTGGGAGATATGCTGCGGGTTATCACAGACCCTGTTGTCGAAGTGCCGTCTGTAACCTCTTTTGTAAAAGAAGAAACAATAGAAATAAGCTGGGATGATGATCCCGGAGCTGATGAATACATCCTTTTCAGAGCTGTGGATACAGCTGTTCCTGTATATGAAATAATCTATCAGGGAACGAACCTTTCTGTAATTGATACCGATGTAATTAATGGAGCTGGAAACAGATATCTATTTACTCTTGGAAAGGTTAGGGGCACAAGGCTGTTTGGTCCGTCAGATCCTGTTCTGGGTGTAGGGAGTATGGTCATACAGGATGAACTGGAAAATAATGATACAAAAGTAAAATCTACAAAACTGATTTGGGATCTTGATGCTAATCTCTACTACTACCTTTCCTACAGTGGTGCGGAAGTGGAAGATTATGACTGGTATAACGTAACTGTCCCCCCAAGAAGGCAGGCCAATATAGTCATAACTCAGGAAAATCTGGTTGGATTGAATACCTGGATGTATCTATCTCTTGAAGGTCACCTGCCGGAAATAATAGCAAACAGTACAGGGATCCCCCTAAAGAACTATTCCTACGAAGAGAAAAACTTTTATTTCATGATTTCACCAATTCCCGCGGAGTTTTATGCTGATCCACCCACTGCGGGGGGAAGTCTTATTAATTATCATATTTTTGTTGAATCTATTACAGGCTTATAAAAAATTGGGGAGAGACGCAGTAGATGAAAAATACTAAGCTCATCATGGCAGAAATTTCACTTCTGGTAACTATATTTCTTTTTTTGACAGGGTGTCCGAAGACTCCGGAGATATATGTAGTTAAAGAACCATTAGATTCTTCTGTGATAGAGGAAAACTCAGAAATTTTTATTGAAGATCCCGCTACAGGTATAATCGGTTTTGAAACAAACGACACGAAATATTCGGGTGGGTACGGATATACTTTATGGACTGAAGATGATGGCATTCAGGATCCTTTTATACATCTGAATGTGACTCTTAAAAAAATCAGTGGGAATGATGTTGCAGGATACGGCATTATTTTCGGAAGTTATGAAGATACAATGCTGATTGTGCTTATAAACACAAAAAAAGAATTTGTAATTGGAGAGTTGGAAGGAAATCTTTTTACCGAATTGCAGGCATGGACCGAAGCTGCCAATCTTAAACCCGGTTACAACCAGTCAAATATTATTGACATAAACTACGACCCTTCAAGTGAAGATTTTTCTCTTACTTTCAATGGAGATGAGACTGCTGTTGTTATATTTCGGGATGATGAAGAACCGTTTCATACGACCGGGAAGGATGGGTACATCGTAGTTATCTCTCCACTGGATAATTTCCCCGGAATACCTGTTTCTATAACATTTAAAAAAAATTAAAGGAGCTTTAAGAGATGAATATTATAAGGGACAACAAAGTATTTATAATCCAGATCCTTTTTACTTTATTAATTGTTTCCTTTCCTCTTGTTGCAGAAGATGCACAGAAGACCGATGCCCCTGTGGATATGTTTTCCCAAAAAGTAACACCTGATAATAAGTGTATTCTTAAATACGATGGCATAATACTGGAAATTCCTGCAGGAGCAGTTGAAGAAGATGTTATAATAAAAATTATCAAACTCGGGTCTATACATGGTGTTAATGATACTATGAAAAATGTAACAGTCGGTGCAGTATCCTATCGTTTTGAACCGTCAGGGATCCATCTAAAAAAGAATATCAGGGTTTCCATACCATTTAACAAGGCTCTGCTTGATTCAGAAACGTCTCTTTCCAATCTTTTTACCTGGTTCTATGATAAAGACAGAAGAAAATGGGAACGTCTCCCCCGGGTAGAAATAGATAAAAAAAATATTGTTGTTGTAAGTCTTACAAATCACTTTACAGATATGATAAACGCAACTCTGAAAATGCCCGAAAATCCCGGCCCTGTTAACTTTGATATTAACAGTATAAAAAATCTGGAAGCAGCTAATCCTTCTGCCGGTGTAATGAGTTTAAAAGGATTAACTCCTGATTCTACAGGAAGTGCATCTTTCCGGATTCCATTAAACCTTCCGCCCGGCCGTGGAAGCGCGTATCCAAATCTTGTATTAAGCTACAACAGTGAAAGTCTAAACAGCTGGATGGGAAGGGGCTTTAATATTTCCGTTTCATCTATTACAACAGATACACGTTTTGGACTTCCGGATTATGACGATACTGACACATATATTCTTGATGGCGAGGAACTTATACTTACTAGCGGTTTTTTCAGCTTTCCAAAATATTATCAACCTCGTGTAGAGAAAGAGTTTAAACAAATAATAAGAAAGCAGGAAGACAGAATTGATTACTGGGAAGTTACAGATAAAAACGGAAGAATGCAGACATTCGGTACAGAGGAGGGATGGATTGGTTCCGATAGGAATAACCATTCAAAAACATATACATGGTATCTGACAAAAGAAAAGGATGCAAATGGGAACACGGTCCACTACATCTATGATTATGACAGTGCTAATAAATATACCTATCTAAAAGAGATAAGATATTCAGGGCATGATACTGGAAACACGGTTGTTGACGGACTTTACAAAGTTGTTTTTAATACTGATACATCAGATGAATATGGACCCAGACCGGACAGGAGAATAGATGCCAGAGGTACCTTTGTATCCAAACTGATAAGGCGGCTTGATGAGGTACAGATATTCTACAATGGTGATGTTTTTCGTACATATGCCTTTGGGTATAAGCAGAATGAGTTCGGACAAACGGTATTAAAAAGTTTTACCGAACTTGACGGCAGCGGGAATGAGTTTTATGCGTATGGGTTTGATTATAATAAATTGACTCCACATGAAGACGGAGCAGGTGTTATTGCCTATGATGGATTTGGAACTGATCCTGTTGATTGGGGATATATTTCCGATGATACTTTCCCTGGGTTAAATCAAAGTGGTACATTTGGAGTTGGAGCGAGTTTATATCTGGGGCTTACAGTAAAGATGCTAAAGTATAGTAAATGGTTTAATTGGGATTGGAAAACAATAGCATCACTAGGAGTAAGGGGAGGAGTTAACTTTTCAGGAACTATTGCCAATTCAACACTTTTAGATATAAATGGAGATGGACTTCCTGATGCTGTTTGGAAAGATAGCGGTGTTTTACGAGGGTATAGGAATACAGGGAATAGTTTTGATACAAGCACAAGTAATGATATTGCCCTTTCCGGTCTGCCTGGGCTTTTAAACAGCAGTTATCAAAAAGGGTACAGTCTGGGTGCTTCTGCAAGCATTGGATCAGTTGGCGGATCTATTTCCTGGCAGAATAACTGGACAGAAGGACTGACAGCCTTTAATGATATTAATGGTGATGGATTTATTGATTTTTTAAAGTCAGATGATGATCAATTCTATATGAATACACTTACCGGATTTACACCTACTGACTATACTACAAATATAAATATTGAAGTTACACAATCTGAAAATTTTGCAGAGAAGGAAGAGGATTATAAAAGGACTTATTATATACAGGAGCCTGTTCGGAAGTGGAAGGCATTTTCCAGTGGAAATATAGAAATAAGTCAAACAGTCGGCTTCGTAGATAATGATTATGATTATGATTCTATGGATTCGGTAAAGGCAGTAACATATCCTGAAGAAGGGAATGCTATATCTTCTATACTTGTAAGTTCAGGATATCCCTCTGATCCGGTTCTCCGTAGTATTAATAATGTTAAAGTTGGAGATGAAGTATTTTTCCATATGGATGTAGGGGATGATTCCCGGGGAGATGATATTAAATGGGATATAAATATAGCCTACACTGATATAAACTATTTCGAAAATATGAATGAGGCTGCAATTATTATTCCGGAAGAATTTTATTTATACAATAATTTTCCTGATATAAGGCTTGAAATTCTTTATGAAAGGACTCCTTCTAATATTCCATGGATACTTGATTATACTTTAAAAACTAACTGGAAAAATTTTCTTGACCAGGCTGCTGTTGATGCAATTATTGAACATTCCCTGTTTGTTCCGGGACGGATACCTGAAGCTATATTTACTGAGATTTTTGGTAAGGCAAGTTTAACAGAAATCCAGAATTACGAAGGAGGAGGAGTCTTCCCCGGTGGTCAGGCTGCCCTTATAGATGCATATCTTTACCGGCCGGAATTTGAAGATTTTGTTCGTATTAATTCCGGTGCCGATGATACGATTAGCGAAACATTGGTTTTGGCAGAACTAAGCATGGGTGAGCTGCAGGAATTATTCTACTATAATGATTTTACAGGCAGCAATATATATCCTGATGAATTTTATGGGCAAAAAAGCTATTCTAAAGCTGCCCCTTTAATAAGCGTTACACCAAAGATTCATACTGTGGAAGAGAGCATGAGTCCTGGATCTGAGCTTTACGATGGGAGAATATTTCTTGATAAAATTTATAATGAGACAGGGACTGAGGTTGTTGAAACCCTGCATTTGGTTCCTGATACAGGATCTTTGACTCTTGTTAGTACAAGTAATCAGAGTTCGGGTATTGTTAGTGGATCTACAGTAAGTGAATCTGCCGGAGGGATAAGTGCTTCTTTCCTTCGGAACGGAATAAAACATAGTTATAATTTAACTAACCCTCAAAGTGTTCTTTCAAGCCTGCCTTTGTTAATATATAATAGTGACGTTTTAAATGAAGTTACTTCCAGTTATAACTTTGCATATTTTCCATCTTATGCCAGCTTAAGTATTGCAAATTATGACACAATTTATGGGAGTATTGATGTTCAGGATGATAAGAGTTTCTTTGAAGCAGTTTATGACAGGTATCCTGAAATTCCTGAAATTGAAGAGTATATACTTAAAGATCCAATGTCGACAGAAGAGCTGAATCATTTAAATACTATCCTGCCTGGAGATAATTTACCTGCAAATTATACCTTGTTACCCTTTTCTGATTATACAGCTGCCTACGGTTCTGCTTCCCCGGAAGCCAGGACCTTCCTTGAAGAAGTTTACAGCAGATCTCCGGAAATACCTCCTCTTGAGAGATATGATCTTGCTGCAGATATCAGTAACAAGGATGAAACACAGCTTGTCCTTATTTTTGATATTTTAAGTGACAATTCCGATTCTATACTGGACAGCCCCTTATTCTTATCCGGGAATAGAGAGAGTGTGGGGGTTATTGCTTTAAGCGAAACAGAATACACAGTCTGTTTTGAAGGGGATCCGGATATTCAAAGCTTCTTTAATGAAGTTGCAGATGCTGAGTTAAATAGTTTCTATATTTTAAAAGATGATATTACTGAGTTGGAGAAAAATGATTTCGAGTTTGCCTGCAGGAAGTATTTAAGGGATGAAATTGAATTCCCCTATTATGAATATAACGATGATGATGGGATCGCAACTATTAGGTCCGGATTGACCAGTACTGAGAGGACTGAGATATCGACTCTTTTTTCAGGACTTGGTTTAAGTGTATTTACCAATCTTAACAGAAGTCTTGGGTATTATTCCAACGTAGTGCTTCCTGTTGCTTATGAAAGTACAGCTCCAGTTTCAAGTGTAGATAATCCAGTTCCGGAAGGAACCGGTTCCCTGAACCATACAAATCCTGGTACTGTTAGTATTCCATATTTTGATAACCAGGGCCGGAGTTCATATATAATTAAATATATTCATAACTATAATTCGGGTCTGGATTACAGCACAGGAAATTTGATAAATTTACCTGTTGATATTTATAATGAAAATACAATACCCGGAACACATCTTGAACCAGCAGAGGGTGATACGGAAACTCCTAAAGAGTTTGAGGTTTTTAGTGGAGGTATTGCAGGCTGGTACTATGGAGTCTGGACAGGATATTATGGCGCTTTTAATAAAAACCTTATACATTCCCAGCCTGAAGTTTTGGGCAGTGAAGAAGTTGCACTACCAAAGTATTTTACATTCATGATCAAAAATACAGATACACAACTTACAGAGATTGGGAAAAACGAGCACATTCTAGCAGTTGATGGAGAAACTCTTATAATAGATGTAAGCTCGTATATGGATTCATCTTTTAACAATGATGGTATTCCTGAAAGTGTTTCATATAATTTTGCACCGGTTATTGATGGTTCAACACTTCATGCTGACAGGAATGGAGGAGATACTTATTTTAATATACCAAGAGGTAGTACGCCAATTTCACAGGGGGAAATTGGAAATATCAGTGAGAGTAAATCCGAGTCGATAGATATTAATGGGAGTGTTTCAAAATTTTTTGGATCTTTATCCTTAAGTGAAAACCTGGGGGAATCCTGGCAGTATCAGGATTTAATGGATATAAATGGTGACCGTTATCCTGATATTATTTCATATACTTCACATGAGGATGGTTCAAAAGGATTTAAAGTACTGGAAGGAACCGGTACCGGATTTGGTGAACCCAAAGATTATACCAGTAAATTTAATCATTTAACATACAATGTAAATGCAGCATTTGGTTTTGGAGCTTCATCAGGTGTTGGCGGAGGAGAATCAACAACTACAACATTTTCTAATAAAGGTTCAGTACGATCTACAAGTGTTACTTCGCCCAGTCCCTCCGGTGGAATAAGTCTTAATGGAACAGTTGGCTCCTCATTCAGGACAGAAGGGTTTATAGATATTACGGGAGACGGGCTTCCTGATCATATCCAAAGGAATATATTTGATGGATATGAAGTAGCCATTAATAGGGGAGATCGTTCTTTTGCTTCGTCTGTCGACTTTGGAACTGGAATTGGTATAGATTTTTACAGTAGAGGCAGTAGTCATCTTAGCGATTTAGCCATTGAACCATTAGGTATCAGCTTTACCAATACAGGAAGTCTTGGTACAAGTATTTCTACAACTTTTCCTATAGGTGGATTCATTGAAAGTGTAGGATTAAATGCAGGTTTTAATTCATCTGCAAATCGTACTTTATCCCAGCTTATGGATATAAATGGTGATGGATTGTCTGATCAGGTAGTGAAAGCTCCCTTAGAAGGTTTCTTTCGGGTTAAATTTAATCTGGGTGATAAGTTTTCTGAAGATGAGGTAAAAATATTCAGACCTGATTGGGGTATCGATTTATCAGCCAATATAGCAGGTCTCGAAACAGCACTTAATGCCAATAAAGCTGTGTTTGATAATATGGATATACCAGGAGTAAATGTTGGTAGTTTTATTAATGGAGGTTCATTTCTTAACTCTTTGGCTGATAATCCCTTTGACGATATAATTGATCCCTTTAAAGTAGATGATACAATAAACTATACAGGCGGGGTCGCAATAAATCTTGGAGCAAATGTTACGCTTTCCCTTTATGAACTACATCTGGCTATTGTAAAATTGGGTTTTCAGCTTATTCCTGGAATAAACGGGTCTCTTGCTGTAAGCACAACAAGTCTTTCCATGCAGGATATAAATGGCGATGGTCTTCCTGATCATATACTTAAGAAAACAGGATCGGATTCATTACTGGTAAAAATTAATAGTATGGGGAAGACAGGGCTTCTTAATACAATAATCTTGCCGACTGGCAGTAGAACAGACGATGGCAAAATAGTCGGTGGGAGCATAGAACTGGAATACGAAAGAAGAGGAAACACAGTTGATATGCCTCAAAACCGCTATGTACTTACAAAAGTAATAAAAAACGATGGGTATCAGGACGATTGGATCATGGCAGGCGAACACAGCTATACAGAAATATATGACTACAGGGATGGGTACTATGATAGGGGGGAGAGAAAGTTTTACGGCTTCCGGGAAGTAACAGCAACAAAAGGTGATGGATCGATTACTACAACAACTTACAGCAACAGGGACTACTATACAAAGGGACTTGTTCTTTTAACTGGAATAGAAGATGAAACCGGTAAACCCTACCTTGAACAGCAGAATATCTACGGTACAATTGATAGAGTTTATCCGGAGGGAAAAGTAGTGTATCCATATCTTGTCACCGAACGTAGCAGAACATACAACACTTTAGATTCCGATCTTATTGAAACAGAAAAAGAATATTTCTACGACGATATGGGTAATGTAATACGAATCGAAGATACCGGAATCCACTCAGAACCTGATGACGATATTACTTTCTATATAGCATATGCAGATAGTGATGAAAACAAGTATCTGGAAAGTCTTCCTTCAAGCCTCCGTGTAGAAGATTCGTTTGGAATACCGATACGAAAGAGAGAAGGATCTTATGACGGTAATGGAAATCTTACACAATTAAGAAGCTATTACAATAAATATGACTCTTCTGAATACACATTTAAATACGATATTTATGGGAACCTTAATTCTGTAGAAGATCCGTTAGGTTATAAAAAAGAGTACACTTATGATAATGTTGTTAACAGGTATATTACAGAGATAAAAACATCAAGTATTTATGGGGGAGATTCATATACCTCAACTTTAAGTTATGACTATAGCTTCGGCGTTGAAATCTCTTCTACAGACAGTAACGGGAACACTCTGTCAAAGGAGTATGACAATTTTGGAAGGCTTAAAACAATAATAAGTCCCTATGATACTGGTGCAGTAAAAGCAGTGGAATACAGTTATCAGACAAGTAGTTTCCCCTGGACAGCCCTGATAAAAAACAAGATAAGTTTTAATCCGGCAGACACCGGGACCATGAACACTTATGTAATAATAGACGGTCTAAACAGAATAATAAGCACTGCAAAAGAAGGAGAAGTTTACAATGAAGGCGGAAATCTATACGGATGGAATAAAAGCGGATATGTTGCTTACGATAGCAAGGGACGACCAGTAGAAGAGGGACAGACTGTTTTTGAAGAAACAAGCACTTCTCCTTTAGTAGAGAACACAGTTCTGCGTCCAACACTAAAAACATACGATGTCCTTGACAGAATCCTTACAATAAAATTCCCTGACGATTCTGTAATGACAAAAAACTATACTATAGAAGGCTCCTTAACAAAAGAGATTATCACAGACCCCCTTGGAAATATAACAGAAACATACAAAGACATTAGGGAAAATGTTGTAGGGCTGAAGAAAAAGGATTCATCCGGGACACTTATGAAAGAAGTCAGCTACACATACACTGTATTGGGAGAACTATTAAAAGTGCTGGATGCAAAAGGAAATGATGTTACCTTTACCTACAATATTCTTGGAAGAAAATTAACAATGCAAAGTCCTGAAACAGGTCTTACAGAGTACGAATATGACATTGCCGGCCACCTGATACGAAGAGTTGATGCTAATCTTCGGAATAGAGGGGCTTCAATCAATTACATTTACGACACTCTCGGAAGGATAGAAAAAATAGATTATCCATTTATGGCAGATACAACCTATGCTTATGGACAGCAGGGGGATAACTACAACAGAGCAGGCCGAATTATACGGGTAACAGATGAAAGCGGAAGTACAGAAAACTTCTACGGAAAATTGGGAGAAGCTACCTGGGTTACAAAAACAATTGGCCGCCTTGCACCTTTGGAAGATGACAAAACAGCTTCCTTTAACTACACCTTCGACTACCAGGGAAGAATGGAGACAATTACCTATCCCGATGGGGAAGTTGTAGGCTACGAGTACAACAGAGGCGGAGAAGTAGAGCAAATCAACAGTTCCCATAAAAACCTTGATACAAGCTATATAGAAAATATTGGCTACAACGAATACGGACAAAGAGCATACATAAAATATGGAAACGGAATAGAGACGAAGTATACCTACGACCAGGACAGGCGCTGGATTAACAATATAGAAACCCAAAACACCCTTACTACCTTACAGGATATTGATTACACCTTTGACAGAACAGGTAATATCCTCTCAATAGTAAATATATCCGGAAAGTATTTGGCGAACCAGAACTATGAGTATGACGGACTCTATCAGTTGACAAGAGGAGAAGGATACTTCGAAGACAGAGAGTACGGTTATGTGGGCGGAACATCCAACTACACCCAGAACTTCAGTTACGACAGCACAGGAAATATTTTAACAAAGACAAGCAATAATGTAGTTAACCCATCCGGAGGTGTAAGCGCTCTTAATTACGATTACAGCTATACCTATTATACCGATAAACCAAAACAGGCTGAAATAATCGGGAATTTATGGTATCTTTATGATGGAAACGGTAATATGATAGAAGAAAGAGCCGTGGATGCATGGCCGAGCAGTGAGCTAGCGAACGACCAGGCCGGCGGCCACAGCGCAGAAGGCCTCCTGGGAAGCGGAACTATTACAAAAAACGGGGATATAACAGAAATGAACAGAGGCATAGCCCTTACAAGAAACACAGCTCCGGAAGATAATGTCTATAAACGTACCTATATCTGGGATGAGGAGAATTGTCTTAAGACAACAATTGATCCAGCAACAACTGTAGAATACCGTTACGATAGCACGGGGGAACGAACTAACAAGAGATCAGAAAACGGAAGTGAAACTCTCTACTTCAACAGCATGTGGCTGCTCGCAGAAGACAGTTATGGCTTCAGGCAGAGTAAAAACATCTACCTCGGAGAAACAAGAATTGCCACCAGATTAAACATGGAAAGTGATTCTTCGACGGGGTATGAAGCGGTGAATACTTACTACTATCATCCTGATCATTTGGGTTCTTCCAACATTGTAACAACCCCTGATGGAGATGTTTTTGAGCACATTGAATATACCCCATATGGTGAAACATGGATTGAAAAGAGTGATGATTTGTTTGATATGCTGCCCTACAGATATACCGCAAAGGAACTAGATGACGAGACCGGACTCTACTACTACGGGGCGAGATACTTAAATCCTAGGACTAGCAAATGGATCAGCAGTGATCCGGCGGGGTTTGATTTGATTGATCCAAAAAGACAGGGATTTAATATTGTTGAATCCAATAACTGGTACAGTTATGCTGCTAATAATCCAGTATTGTATAAAGATCCTACAGGAATGGAGATTGTCAAAACTCTTGGACTGGACTTGATGAATAATTATTCCAATAAAGTAAAATTAGGAAATTCCAAAACAGAACAAGTAAATAAAGTTGGTTGCTATGTTGCTGGATTGGGACATGCTTATGGGACAAGGAGTGCTAGAAGTTATTCTGGAGCATTATCCAGTGCCACTGATTTTAAAGCAACTGAAAAGTTAAATAACAATTCAAAATTGTTTGGTACTAATTCAGGAAATATGGCGGGACGTAAAACTTCAATGGACCAGATATTTGGAGAAGGAAATTGGGATTACTGGACAACAAAAGTTCAGGGTGTTGAAGGTTTGAAAGATAAACTTCAGGAATATGCAGATTCGGATA
>JAUVLL010000208.1 GCA_030600745.1 Spirochaetaceae bacterium
AGATCACCCTTTGCAATACAATCCAAAGCTTTTTGAAGAGCAATAACAGGGGTTGTTATATTTTTTACAAGAATATAGACAATTAGAAAGGTTGCTGCAATTACAGCAACAGATGCCCAAAGTATTGCCTCTTTTACCGAACTAAGAAAAGCATTTTGAATAGGCAGCAATTCCGAACCAATCATGGAACCTGCATAAATAATTGCAATTACACAATTATTCCCATATACAGGTATTCCTGATTTCTCAGATAATTCCACACCTGTTACATCAACTGATGAAAAAATAACATCACCTGCAGGGAATGTCAGAACCACAGGCAGAGTTCGAAACTGCCCTCTGCCGCTCATATGATCAGGATAAGCCTGCCCTGTATCCTTTCCTTCAGGTCTGGATTTTCGTAAGTTACTGGCCCCCTGCATTCCCATTTGTGCTGGTAGATTAATTAGATACTCAACACCTTCCCATGTGCCTGTTTCCTGGTAATAGAGAGAAAATAGAATGGCAAGTTCTTTGGCATACGAAATATCACTCTCACGAACCATTGCCGTAAAAGACCTGGATGTAGAAATATTGATGGAAAAGGCAATAATTACTCCTCCAAGAACAATGATCAGCATAAAACTAATCATCATCTTGTACATTAACCGCATTTTCATTTGCCGTCCTGGTTTTCTGCCAGCTTATACCCAACACCCCAGACTGTGAGAATATACTTAGGCTCCGAAGGAACCGGCTCAACAGCTTTTCTGATATTTTTTATATGGACATCGATAGTTCGTTCGTAGCTTTCATAGGAAGCTTCCTGAAGAACACCTAATAAGTCTCCTCTTGTAAAGACCCTCCCGGGACTGAGAAGAAGGGCTTTAAGGAGCTCAAACTGAACCATAGTAAGATCAATAACCTCTCCATCTCTTGTAAGTGAACGTTTTACAGTATTCATCGTAAGGTTGCCGTACTTAATTATTTCTGCAGATTGACTGTTCAGCTCACCGCCCTTACCTGCTCTTCTTAATACAGCACGTATCCTGGCCGCAAGCTCCTTCAAACTGAATGGTTTTACAATATAATCATCAGCACCGATTTCCAGACCCATAAGCTTATCATTCTCTTCTGCTCTTGCTGTTAACATTACAATTGGAATTGCTGATTTCTCTCTTATACGTCTTATAACATCAATACCATCAACTCCAGGCATCATAAAATCGAGCACTATCAAATCGAATTCGGTTTCTCTGTACTTTTTCAGCGCAGTAATTCCATCAGGCACACCTGTTACTTCGAAACCGACAGCCTCCAGATAGTCACTTACCATCTTTAAGATTTTTGCTTCATCATCTACTACCAGAATCTTTGCCATATTATCTTTCCTCATTAATCGCTCATCTGCAGTGTACCATTAATAGAGGCTAATATAAAAGTGTAAACATATTATGAACGTTTGGTGAAGATTTAATCTGATGAAGAACTAACCATGGGAGACTCACCCTATAATAGTGCTCCTATCAATTACTCTACAATTTCCCCTGGACCTTGATAATACCAATATTCCCGCCAAAGATAAATTGTGCTTCTTTAACTTCAAGACTAAAAGACTTAAGAAAGTTGATATGGGCAGGCGCCCTGGGATGGAATGGAGCTTGCAAAACAGGCAAGGACTCTATGTGGTTATTAGTGTATCAAGGGATACACTGATGAAAGACCTGGCGGCTGTTTATTGGTTGGCTCTTTAAAGTCTGCATAAGGCTCAAAAACAATCTAATTCCTATATGTAGCAGGCATTTGCGATGTCTCTGAATTCGACTTGTTTTTGTGCTGGTCGCAAACAAGTTTGCTGCTCGCACATGCATCCTGGGCTTTTTGCGCCAGGTATTAGCCTTATATTAAAGAAGAAGTATTTTTTAAGTAGAAAATGTGATACAGCGCAAAAAGCTGTAGTATATTGCCTCACATATATCAATATGATATAGTATTCATGAGGAATTATGGCAAAAAAAAATAAAACGAAATATGCAATATTAGGGATGCTTCTAATAGCCCCAATGTCCGGGTATGACATAAAAAAACACACAGATAACAGTATCAACTATTTCTGGCATGAAAATTATGGACACATCTATCCGGTTTTGAAAAAAATGCTGCAGGAAGGCTTTGTACTATGTAAAAAAATAGAAAACCACGGAGCTCCTGCACGAAATGTTTATACCATTACCCAAACAGGAAAAAAAGAGTTTAGCAAGTGGCTTGACGAGGCTGTTGAACCTGAAAAATATCGCAAAGAACTATTATTAAAAATATTTTTTGCTAACCATTCAACACCGGAAAAAATTAAAGAAAAATTAAAAAATGAGATGGAGTATCATCTTGGTTTATTGGAAGAATATAAAATGGTCGAATCACACATACAATCACATAAAAATGGTAAAAATTACAGCCCCTATTGGCTGATGACCCTGCGAAATGGAATTTTATGTTCCAAAGCTCAAATCCAGTGGTGTAAAGAAACCCTTAAAGAATTAGAGTAAATTTGCTTTTTTATCGGTATTATATGGATTTTTCCTGATATTACTATATCATAGTGATATATTTCATATTGATCTATATCAAACAATAATAGTAAAGGTGAGATAACGTATGAATATATCAGTAATCGGCGGCAGCCCCAAAGGTGATATCAGTATTACCATGCAGTATATAAAATATATGGAGAATAATTTTCCGGACCACAATTTCCAATATCTGCAGGCAGCTCAGAAAATCAAAGAAATTTTGAAGAATACTGATAAAGAGAAAGAGTTTTTTAATACGATTGACCAGGCAGATATTATTCTTTGGGCTTTTCCATTATACTACTTATTAGTCCATGGAAATTATAAAAGGTTTATAGAGTTATGCTTTGATAAGTATAAGCACATTTTTATTGGTAAATACGCCGCCTCCCTAAGCACTTCCATTCATTTTTATGACCACACCGCACACAATTATATTCACGCAGTGTCTGAAGATCTTGGAATGCAGTTTATCTCCAGTTTTTCACCAAAGATGGATGATCTATTACACAAAGAGGGACAGGACCAGACAAAACAATTTGCCGAACAAATATTTCAGGCTGCAGCAGAAAAATTATCTTTTCCAAAACAATACTCAGAGTTGAATCATATATTTCGGGAGTATCAACCCGAAGCAGCTAAAAAAAAGTACCAGTCAGATCAAAAAATTGTGATTGTACAGGACCAGACTTACAGTAGTAAAAGTAATATGGGCAAAATGATACTTCAGTATAGAGATGCTATTGATGGTGATGTAGAAATAGTTGATCTGGCAAAAATAAAAATCAATGGCGGATGTCTTGGATGCCTTAAATGCGGAGCAGATAACAGATGTGTTTATGAAGGAAAAGATGAATATATTGAAATGTTCAGAACCAGTATAATGACAGCAGATATTCTTGTGTGGGCAGGTGAAATTAAAGACCGCTATTTATCCTGGCAATGGAAACAATTTCTTGACCGTAGTTTTTTCAATACTCATCAGCCTGTCATGAAGGACAAACAATTCTTGTTCCTGATATCGGGTCCATTCAGTCAAAACAGTAATTTAAGAGAGATCATAACTTCCTATGTGGAAGTTCAGGGAGGGAATTTAGTTAACATAATTTCAGATGAAAGCAGCAGTAGTTTTGATCTCGATTCCCAAATCTACACCGCTGCGGGCTTATCCATCAGCCTTGCAGAGAAGAAATATATCAATATAAATACATTCCGGGGAGTTGCGGGTATGAAGATATTTCGGGATGATATTTATGACGGTTTAAAAATAGTGTTCAAGGGAGATCATCGGGCATATAGAAAACTGAAATACTATGATTATAAAGGGCATCGGTTTTTTCATAGATTAATAACGGGAATTGTATATGCTGTTACATCTATCCCCTTTATAAAAAAGAAGATGTATTCAGATATGCCCAAAATGATGATTACCCGGTATCAAAAGGTTTTGAATAAATAGTTAGTGGAGGAATTCAGAGGAACAGAGGTCTATACTACTCTTGAATTTCCTCGCCACTGTTTCATTCGAATTACAAACCGACTATTAAAAACTACTCTGAATATATCCACAGAAAGCTCTGAATCAACAGTCTGAAAACATTGGATTTTAAATTAAGGATAATAAATCTATACTTTTCCTATAATAATGTGGCATAGTTTTTTTCATGAGAATCAGACTGATAAAGGCATAAGACTCCCACCAGTAAGCTTGTGCAATCGTTTAAAATTGTAAGCAAGTGTTACAATGTTCCATTCAAGATTCACTTTGTCGAGTCCGCGTAAATGAAACTGGCGGAAACCCATTACTGATTTAATCTGCTGCAGAACTAACCATGGGAGACTCACCCAATAATAGTGCTCCTATAAATTACTCTGCAATTTCCCCTGGACCTTTATAATACCCATATTCCCGCCAAAGATAAATTGTGCTTCTTTAACTTCAAGAACAAAAGAGTTAAGAAAAGTGATAAGCCCACCTGATTTCATAAATTCACCATAATTACGGTAGTGACTGCCACCAACCAGTTTTTCAATATAATGAATTATCCAGTCAGATACCCGGCTGATAATATCTTTTCTGCCGGTAATGGTATAATCACTAATAACAAGAAAACCTTCCGGTCTTGTGACCCGCAGCATCTCAAGAACTATATGCTTCCTGATTTCCGGATCAACTTCATGGAGGGCAAGTGTAATGGTGGAAAGATCAAAACTGTTATCTTCCAGGGGCAACTCAGTCCCATCAGCATGAAGACATACCAGATTCCGTTTCCCTGCTACACCCAGCATAGCAGAAGAAAGATCCACACCAGTATACTCTGCACCTGCTTTTTTAAATCTAACTGCCTGGGTTCCAGTACCGCAAGCAACCTCCAGAACCTTCATTCCTGGATTGATATTGCTTACCTTAACTATCTTTCTTCTCATCTTACCTAAAAACGGCTCAAGTACTGTATCATAGTAGGATGCCATAGAATCATATTCACTTACTGCCATGGAGAGACTATATCATAACTGAAACAATTAAATCAATTTGCAATCACTAATCGTGACCTTGCAAATTATTTTAGACTCCCCAAAACAATATTGCATAATCCCATTACATCGATATCTTTTAGAAATTTATTCCACCCCTCTTCTCCTTCCAGAGAACGTTCAGGCTGCCCATAATTAGTCAGATAAACAATTACAAGTTCATATTCCGGGTCAATTAAAAGAAAAGTACCTGCTCCCCCCATTTTTCCTATAGCATTTTTCGATACTAAATCTCCGAAAAAGGAATGGGGAGAAGAAGCATGTTCCCAAAACCAGGTTTTGGGACCGCTAAGAATATAATGTAGGGGAGAAGAAGGAGGTTCAAATAAAGCTGAATTAGTAATCCCGACAGTCATCTTATTTACTGTAACCTTTCCTAAAATTCTATTATTATTGTAAATTCCATTATTCAGTATCATTTGAGAAAAGATAAACATATCCTGTGCTGTAGAAAAAAGACCATCCGACCCCAGGATCTCACCCAGGGAATGCTCCAGATCCTGAGTAAGGACCCCTCTTAATACACGCCCATTGTCTGATATACCTGTCGCTGCGCATTTTTCTTTATTCGGAGGGTTAAACATAGTATTTTCCATTCCCAGAGGATCAAATATCCATTCCTTCGCAGCTAAAGATAAAGATTTTCCTATAACCCTTTCCAATAATTCTCCTAAAATTCTACAGGATACATCACTATAAAAAACTTTTGTTCCAGACTGACAGGCTAATTCCTGGCTATAGTGCAAATTCCATGCTTCTTTTATATTACCCTTTAGTGCAGCTTCTTCGCAGCCTTCAGGATTGTCCAGAGGAATTCCTCCTGTAAAATTCAAAAGATTTCTTATAGTGACTTTCTTTTTCTCTTTATTGGTTCCAAATTCCGGAATATAGCTTATCACTTTGTCATCAAGACGTATTCTGCCATCTTCAAGCAATTTAAATACTAAAGGAAGAGTTACCATTACCTTTGTAATAGATTCAATATTAAAGAGTGTGTTGTCATTTACTTTGTCCAGCGCAATATCTGAACCCTTTAACATTGACCCCTGGGACA
>JAUVLL010000354.1 GCA_030600745.1 Spirochaetaceae bacterium
CATGCATCCTGCTTGCGAACACTAGTCCCTGAAGTTATTGCGTATCCAACTTAGTGCCATTTATAGCCGTATATGGAGTGTTCTATACTTCATAAATGGTTAGGGGAAGTATAGAGCCACCTGGGCTCCCCTAATAAAGGGGTCTATATCGGGGTCAGTTTCTAATATATTTTGTAGCTTAAATCTCTGAACCAGACATCAGCGTTTATTTACAACAAAAAGACTTAACAATGACCCAATTAAATGATATAATCAGGTCATAATACGACCTGTTTAGATGTTTATTCAGGTCAATAGAGACTAAGTTAATCCAGAGAGTGTGTATGAAATATATATGGCAGAAAGAAAATTGGACTCATTTTTCCTGGAAATCCGATGAAATAATAGACCTTCTATCAACTGCTCGCAAAAAGCAGGGCTTCATCCTTGGAAAAGGAGACTTATTCAATCTTAAAGAACTCAGTTATTTTATATCAGAAGAGGCTATGACAACCTCTGAAATTGAAGGAGAAAAGCTCGATAGAGATTCAGTCCGATCTTCAGTTGCAAAACGCTTAGGGCTACCGACTGCCGGATTACCAAACATTAGAAAAGAAACTGATGGAATTGTTCAATTATTACTGGATGCTACATCTAATTATTCTGCACCGTTAACAAAAGAAAAGCTATGGGCATGGCAGGAAGCATTATTTCCAACTGGTTATTCAGGAATCCAGAAAATACAAGGTGGTAAATGGAGAGAGAATACTCTACCAATGCAAGTCATTTCCGGTTCAATGGGAAAAGAAAAGATTCATTTCGAAGCCCCTCCTTCTAAAATGATCGAGCAAGAAATATTGCAATTCATTAATTGGTGGAACACAGAGGGTAATATAGATGGAATCCTCCGTGCTGCGATAGCTCATTTTTGGATTGTAACAATTCACCCTTTTGAAGACGGTAATGGAAGAATTGCCCGAGCTTTAACAGATATGGCTTTAGCACAAGATGAAAAAACAGGCAAACGACTTTACAGTTTGTCTTCACAGATAAATAAAGATAAAATAAGTTATTATGAAGTTCTTGAGAAAACTCAAAAAGGTTCTGGCAATCTAACAGACTGGCTAAAATGGTTCTTGGATATGTTCAACAGAAGCATCGACAATTCATGCAAAATAATCGAAGGTTCAATTTTCAGAAACTCGTTCTACTTGAATCTTGATAAGATAGCAGTCACAGAAAGACAGAAAAAGGTTATTAGAAAATTATTAGAACCGTATCCGACTGAATTTGCAGGAGGACTCACTAATAAGAAGTACGTATCAATGACAAAAGTCAGTCCAGAAACTGCAAAGAGAGATATCAAGAGCCTTGTAGAGAAAGACATTTTATTAAAGAATGAGGCGAAAGGCCGCTCTACAAGTTACAGGCTTAATTATAAATTCGCTGAATAGATTGTCATTCAGTGGTATGGCTTTTTACACTAATGTGGAAATTCTTCCATATTAAACACTGCCGATACTAAAATATGTTCAACTTTCAGGAAGCAGGCCAAGATTCATCCTGTTGGGAGCTGGAAGTATTAGGAAAAGGCAGATTCCTGGTGGGTTGCACCATCACTATTACCGGAGCAGTGCCTGAAAGTTAAAAAAGCCATTATAAGATTGAACTACTTTCCAAGCAAATGCGCTGCCGCAGGATTAAAATCAATATTTACCATATCTCCTGGATTGAAGAAGCCTGCAACAACAGGGTTATGTGTAACAGCTGATATATTCTCCCTGCCATCAACCATAATGTCATATTCTACAGTAGGCCCAAGGTATACTGTTTTCTCTACCTTCCCATGAAAAATTGCAGCTTTGCTTCTTTCTCCGACACTTACAGTCAGGGATTCCGGTCGGATAACTGTTAATACTTTATCACCTACAGAAAAATCTCCTGTGGAACTGTTTATCAGTTTAATGTTTTCCCCTATACGGACCTTATAGGAACCATCCTCAGCAATTTCCTCAACAATACTTTCAAGAAAATTTACCCTGCCGATAAAATCAGCTACAAATCTGTTTGCCGGATGGGAATATATTTCAAAGGGTGTACCTACCTGCATAATATGACCTTCGTTCATCACAACTATTCTGTCAGATACAATCATGGCTTCTGCCTGATCGTGGGTAACATAAATACTTGTAATACCAAAACTCTGCTGAATTCGGCGAATTTCAAATCTCATTAAATCTCTTAGCTTGGCATCCAAATTGGACAGTGGCTCATCGAAAAGCAATACAGAGGGTTTATTTACTATAGATCGTGCCAGGGCAACTCTCTGCTGCTGCCCGCCTGAAAGTTGATCGGGGCTTCTGTTATAGAGATTTGTCAAATTCATAATAGACATTATTTCCTCGACTTCTTTTTTTACAACATCAGCTTTTATGCCCTTAAGTTCCAGGCCAAATGCAATATTCTGCCCAACTGAAAGATGGGGAAAAATGGCATAACTCTGAAAAACCATAGCAGTGTCACGTTTATTAGGAGGCATATCGTTTATCATTGTGTTTCCCAGCCATATTTCTCCGGTTGTCGGGTTTTCAAATCCCGAAACCATACGTAGGGTTGTAGTTTTACCACAGCCCGAAGGTCCTAAGAAACTTACCATTTCTCCTTCGAATATTTCGAGGTTTACATCTTTTACTGCTACAACCTCTTTATTTGCATGATCAGGATCCTTAAATATTTTTGATATGTTGACAAGTTTTAGACTCATGATCTACCTCTAAAATTTTAATGTTGTACCGCCAAAGCGGCCGTACTTAAGAGTTAAAATTGAACGAATAATAACAATTGCTGCTAAAATAATTAAAACCAGAATAACACTGAAAGCTGCAGCAGCACCCAGCCTTCCTGATTCAACCTGGGACATTATCTGTACTGTCATCAGGTTCCAGTTTGATGAAACAAGGAAAATTACAGCACTTATAGCAGTCATTGCTCTGACAAAAGAGAATATCAACCCTGAAAAGAATGCGGGAACCATAAGGGGCAGAGTAACTCTTCTGAAGGTTGACCGGGAGTCAGCCCCAAGATCAACAGCAGCCTCTTCTAT
>JAUVLL010000184.1 GCA_030600745.1 Spirochaetaceae bacterium
TTTCATCATTCCCACCACCATATCCGGCACCTCTGGTACGACCAACGGCATCAAGCTCATCAATAAATAAAATACAGGGAGCATTTTTCCGCCCCTGCTCAAACAGATCTCTTACTCTGCTGGCACCTACACCTACAAACATTTCAACAAAATCGGAACCGGACATATGAAAGAATGGAACTCCCGCTTCTCCGGCTACAGCCTTTGCCATAAGAGTCTTACCGGTTCCGGGCATTCCAACAAGAAGAACACCCTTAGGTATTTTTGCTCCAATATTTGTAAATTTTGTCGGAGTTTTTAGAAATTCAACAACTTCTGTTAATTCATATTTAGCTTCATCCTGTCCGGCAACATCAGCAAAAGTAATATCCTCAAGTTCAGAATGATATTTCTTTGCACGACTCTTGCCAAATGAGAAGGCTTTATTTCCTCCACCCTGGAACTGACGAAGCATAAACCAGAAAAAACCTACAAACAAAAGCCATGGAAGAAGTTCAAGAATAACCTGACCAACAGAAACAGCCTTGGGAGCTCCTGTTACTTTAACTCCCATCTCCCTTAATTGTGCCATAAGATGATCATCATAATATGGTATTCTGGTTTTAAAAACTGTATATTCTCCACTTGAAGCACTTGAAAGGGTTCCATTAATTTCATTATTATCAAGAATCTTAACTGCTTCAATCTCTCCCTGCTCAAGATATGATAAAAAAACCGAATAAGGAATCTCAACATCTACACTATTTTCATTCACCATAAAAAGAAGTACAAACATTGCTATAAGAGATAATAAGAAGAATAGTGCAAACTTATTCTTGTTAAAATCAAATTTCATGTTATTAGGTTCTTTATTCTCAGGCGGCTTATTTTCATTATTCACTTATGCATCTCCATATAGCTGGCACTGACAACAAATTTTCCGCTATCAGGGCTATTGTTCTTGTAAGTTATTGCAATTCTATTTTTAAAACCGAAAGGTTTCCCAAGCACGGCAATTATGCCGGATCTGTCTTCAATAACTGGAATTTTCCATCTATCTTCCGGTAATACACCCCAATCACTAAATAATTTCTTTATAGGCTTAAAACCTTCTGCTAAATGAATACCATCTCCAGTTATTCTTGATCTGATAATAACAGGGTTTTTAAGATTCTCTCTGCTAAACCAGACTGTATCTTCCGGAAATTCATTCAATTCTTCAATATGAAGGCTAAAACCCGGGAATATTTCCTGGTCACCTTCCACCATCACCTTAAGATAACTTTTTTTAGAGGAAAGGACAACAACTCTTTTCCATATTATCTTCTCTTTATGATGTAGAAGCTTACATGTGTATCCCTGAATGAGAATATTCGACCCCAAAACAGGTTTATAGTCAAGTGCTGCACTTATAAATCTGTACGGAAGACGGTCGAAAGGTCTGTTTTCCCACATATTCCAGCTTTTATAAAGAGTTTCTACCTGCTGATACTCCGGTTTTGAAAAAAAATCTCCGCTGGAAAACCAGGTATCTCCTTCCTTTGTTAATTGAACTTCCAGTGCAGGACTATTTAAAGTTAATAATGATCTTATGCTGTCCATTTTCCTGGAAAAAGTTGATAGCGACTTTCGATATCCGGGAAATATTTCTTCAATTACCGGAATAAGTTTTAACCTGATTTTATTCCTAAGATAAATAGTATCAAGATTGGTTTTATCCACAACATAGGGAATACTATTAGAGTTTATGTATTCCATAATATTACGTTTCTCCACATTTATAAGAGGTCTTATAAAATATTCCCGTTTTTCAGAAATACCTGTTAAACCATGGATCCCGGAACCCTGAAAAAAACGCATAATTATTGTTTCAAATTGATCATCAAGAGTATGGCCCAATGCAACATGGCTTGCACTAATTTCTTTTTTTGTCTCTTCTATTTGCATATATCTATATTCTCTGGCAAGATCTTCGATACTTCGTCCTGTTATTTTCGATTCAGAAACAATTTTCCCCGGAGCTATATGCTTAATATGCACAGGTAAACCTAATTCATAGATATTTTTTTTTATCCTGCTGCACTCGTCTTTCATCACTGTTTCAGATCTTATACCATGATCAATATAGATTACATGAAGACCATAAGCTATAGATTTCCGAATATCATTAAGAATCCACAGGAGGACACTGGAATCAGGGCCGCCTGAGTATGCTACAAGAATTTTACTCTTATTCGATATTTCATATTTTCTTAAAAAATCAAAAACTTTTGTTTTAATTGTTTTTCCGGTTATATTCATTCATAACCCTCGCAACAGTAGTGGTTATTAGTGAAACAGCAGCTGACGCTCCCCTTTCTACACCTTCTTTAAACTTAGGCAAATCTCTTTCATCAGGTTTACCCAAAACATGGGATATAACACCACCATCCTCTGAATGATGTGATATCCCTATATAAATACGAATAAATTCACTGCTTCCATAGTTTTCAATGATGGAATTCATCCCGTTGTGACCGGATTTAGAACCTTTGGTTTTAACCCTGCATTCACCATAGGCCAAATCCATATTATCACAAATAATTACCAGGGAGGAATCAGAACCAATATAATTCTTTGCAATATTCGGTAATATCAAACCGGATCTGTTCATAAACGTCAGAGGTTTTATCAGAATAATTTCTTTATCCTGATAAACCCCCCTGGCAATTGAATAGTTTTTAAATAAAGGCTTCTTCAATTTAACTGAAAAACAACTGGCAAGTTCATCAATAACCATGAAACCAGCATTATGTCTGGTTTCATGATATTCTGATCCTGGATTGCCCAGGCCTATTAAGATAAATGAAAATCTATTCTTCTTTTGCTTTTTCTTCAGTTGATTCAGCTGCTTCTTCGCCTTCTTCGCCTTCTTCACCTTCTCCAATCTCTTCTTCCGGTTCTGGTTCTTCTTCAACCTTGACAGTTGTTACACTTACAACACTCTGTTCCATAAAATTAAGTATTTTTACAGTTTCCGGAACAGTTAAATCACTGACATGGAAGGAGTCACCAACTTGCAGTTCGGTAACATCAACTTCAATTTTTTCCGGTATATCCTTAGGAAAACACTCAATATCAATTTCATGTAAGCGGTGCTCAAGTAAACCACCCTCTTTCACACCAATAGATGTACCAATTAAGTATACAGGTATTCTTGTTTTAAGAACTTTACCACGTTCAACCTCAAAAAAATCAATATGGGTAATTTGACTCATCAGCATGTTTTCCTGAAAATCTTTTACAAGGACTTCATACTCTTTATCTTCAACAATTATAGTTATAAGTATATTTTCAGAAATAGTATGAAATTTTGTATCAAATTCTTTTGTGTCAATTGAAATATGAACAGGTTTGTTGTGTCCATAAATTACGCATGGTATTTTACCTTCTTTTCTTAAACGTCCTGCAGGACCCTTTTTAAATGTATTCCTTTCATATCCTGCGAGAGTTTTCTTCTCCATGAAATGCTCCTTAAATTACAATAAATCAGATACTGGGGCGGTAGGATTCGAACCTACGATACCGGCACCAAAAACCGGTGGCTTGACCACTTGCCGACGCCCCAAAGCATAGAAACCTATGACCCATGCCTGAAACGGCACATTACAGCAGCTTGTCTGAGATCAGAACAACCGGCTCCGTGTATTATACTTTTTTTCTAATTAAAGTCTATAGCCTATAGAAACTCTAACTCTTTTCTTCTTTATGCGAACCATCGTTATTTATTGGCTCTTTTTCATATGCACTTAAAATATCACTCTGAAGTTTTGATCTGAAATCGGAATTTATAGGATGTGCGACATCCTTATATTCTCCTGTTTTTGTCTTTCGACTGGGCATTGCAATAAAAGCGCCATTCTTACCCTCAATTACCTTAATATTATGCACAACAAAGCAATTGTCGAAAGTAACAGTTACATAGGCCTTGAGTTTACCATCTGCTCCAACCCGACGAATTCTAATATCAGTAATCTCCATAAACCCTCCAAGAAGTATTAGCTATTCAGCTGTTGGGTAATTGTAAACTGCCGCAGGCCTGTTCGCAAGCATTTTTACTTTGTGAGCCCTTATATTAGTATTTTTTAATACTTTTTCAGCATTTCGGACCTTGACAGGATCACTAAATACTCCAAAAACTGAAGAACCTGTACCGGTAATTGATGAATAGTCTGAACCATTGTCATTGAGTAATTTAATTATTTTTCTAAATAATGGATTTCTTTGATAAAGATATGGAGAGAATGAGTTGGAAAATGACCATTCAGAAGGATGATCATTCAAGAATTCAGTAGATATCTCCTTAAATGTCATAATGTGCCGATCATTATTTAATACCAGAGAAGTAAAAGCTTCTTTAGTACTACTGTGAAGACCTGTATATACAATCAACAGCGAAAGATCATCTCTTGTCTGTAGTGAAACAAGATCTTCTCCCCGACCGCCTGCAACAGCACTTGCATCTCCCAGAAAGAATGGGACATCACTGCCAAGTTCCAGAGCTATGATTTTTAACTCATCATCGTTTATATCAAGTTTCTGTAGTAATCGTATCCCAATTAGAGTTGCCGCAGCATCACTGGAACCTCCCCCCAACCCTGCTCCTGCAGGTATATGTTTTTTACAGCTAATAAAAAACCCGGATTTAATATTATATTTTTCCCGTAACGAAATTGCGGCTTTATAGATTAAATTATCTTCCATGGAACAATCAAAATTTCCCGAAATGAGAACTTCATCACTTTTTATTGTTTTAATAAATAATTCATCGTAGAGAGAAACCATTTGAAAAAGTGAAATAAGGTTGTGATATCCATCCTTACGCTTTGAAATAATCTGCAGGTGTAAATTAATTTTAGCAGGAGCCAGAATTTTAAGATTATTCATGATTATTACTCCAAATGATAATTTATTTATTCCCAATTTATATTTGACAGCTTTATATTTGTTTTCTATAATAATTCTTATGAATACAAATAATCTAGATCTATTTATAAAAGCAGCAGAAGAAATTTTTCAGGAAATGGGTTTTACTGAACTTGTCATTCAGGATAGCAGCAACAATGAGGAGGTATATGAACTCATTGCAAATATAGGCATAACCGGAGATATTTCAGGATTTCTTCTTATCAGGTCTGATCTGGAAAGCAGTATGAAATTTATCAATAAAATGCTTACCAATATGGGAATGGAAGCCGAAGAAACCAATTTTGGGAAATTCCATAAAGAAGCCTTTGGTGAAATACTTAATCAGATTTCAGGCCGGGCTACTATGCTGCTGGAAACTTTCGGAGTTGACTGCAATATCACACCTCCTACAATCCTAATGGGAGAGAAAATTTCAATGGGTACATATGTTGCAGCCGAAATTATCAATAGAACTATTAGTGGTAATTTCGGAAGCTTTGATCTTTCAATAGGTGCAAAAGAATAATACAAGTGTAAGGGAGGATTAAGAAACTATGGAAGAAGATTTCTATGATGACAGTTTTGATGATTACGAAAATGAATTTGAGGATAAATACTCAGAAATAGAAAAGGACCTGCTTGATGATGAATTTGATGATGACTGTGAAGATGACGATGACGAATTTGAAGAAAATCTTGACACCGACGAAGAAGATATGCTGGAAGAAGAAGATGATGATATGGACTATGATGACGGCCTTGACTATGATGATTTCGATGAATGATAGATAATCTCACCTGAAAACCATAACTTATCAAGATTATAGAATTCTCTCATCTCCTTATTCATTATGTTAATAATGTAGTTTCCGCAATCTATAAGTTCCCATCCGTCATCAGCTATCTGCTTGTGACGTCTTAAAATACCCACTTTATTTGTATCTAACATAACCTTAAGCTGCCGTACTAAACCCTTTAGATGTCCGATACTGTTGCTTGTAGCAATAATAATATAGTCTGTCCAGCTATTCTGATCCCTGACATCTATAACAAGAACATTTTTACCATTATGCTCACTAATAAACTCACCAATTTCTATTGCTATAGATTTGTCAGTTTTTACAATATCTTCCATCAAAATCCTTCCCCAATATAATTATTATTTCTGAATTATTTAAAACTGTAGTCATTGTTTTGTCAAAATATTTTTCAGGATCATATGAAATCTCATTACAAAGAATTATTTCCGCAACTTTTTCTGCCGTTGTTCGATCTCCATTACGACTTACAATAACAGTATTTTCAAGAACATTATCGTCGAAATTTGCAATCCTCGAAATGTCGTAACCAAAACTCTTAAAAACCTGTGCTGTTCTGTTTGCCAGACCGGTTTCACTCGTTCCATTTAAAATATCCATTGTTATATTAAGTTCATCTGCACTTATTACTTCAGTATTCGCAAGAGAAACAATAGTCTGCTGAACGGTTTCCCTTAGAAGATTACCTTCATAGTGCGGGAAAAGCAGATTCTTTTCACCTACTAATCGGGAAATTCCTAAAACCCGCTGAAAAACTATTCGTTCCGTATCCAGTTTAGTGAATATCCCAAAAAAAGAAAGAAAAGCATCTCTTTTGAGATTTGTATCAATATATGATCTAAAATATGTGGCAAATTCTTTATTTTTTAAAAATTTGCTATTAATATCAAATTGAGTAAAAAGGGACTGCAGTATCTTTTGTCTTCTACTGATATGCTCAACATCAGATAATGATCCATCATTATATTCCATATAAGCAATAGTTTTAAATCCATCAAGAACAAGATTCCCGGATGGCAGTAAAACAGGATTATCCGGATTAAG
>JAUVLL010000268.1 GCA_030600745.1 Spirochaetaceae bacterium
GGTTGAGGACCATGAGCATAAGAAGGGATTAGCATGATTATAACACGGGCAATCGGCATAGACCTGGGAACGACCAATAGTGCAGTATCAATGCTGGAATTGAATGAACGGGATCTTTTGTTGTGCATGGATGCGCAGTCACGAACAACGATACCATCCTGTGTCTGGCAGAACCACCGGACAGGTTCAAAGCCCAGATTGGTTTGTTATACTTATTCAAACGTTCATTTATGTCTTCAAGACCATAGAAAATGGGAACATCCCGTAAATAGAGATCGTCTGTTTTGGTAATGGGTTCATACCCGTAAGTAGCAAGAGAACTTAGGAAATAGATAATAATCAGTATATTTTTCATTTAGTTTTATGATATGTTTACTATTCCCATCGGGAAATTGTCAAGCTGTTTTCAGGATACCACTTAATAGGATAATTAAAAAATCTGGAAATTATTGCTGTGGGAGTAATTCCTGAATATTTAGTTTACTGATATTATCAGTTTTTAACAGGTTCCCCTCTTTTTTTCAACGGGATCCCGCAAAAGCGGCAGAATGCACCTTTTGCTTTGCATCTGTCGCAGACATAGAAAAATTTATTGCAATGATCACAATAATGCTGTCTTCTTGTTCCGGTAAAAACGGAACCGCAGAGTTCGCACGTTACTGAAGATTCTACATTTGTGGCCATACTTTTTCTCCTCGATTTAATCTATTATTAATCTATATCACGAAAAAAATTAAAAACAGGAAAAAAATATTTAATCCCGGATCCTATAATATAATCCGTTTTTATCAAAGCCAAAGGTGAGATTCGAACTCACGACCTACGCTTTACGAGAGCGTTGCTCTACCCCTGAGCTACTTTGGCATGATACATTTTTATTCTGATGTAAATTATCACTTTCTGCAGGATAAAATCAACCATAAATATAACAGCTTTTTGCGCTGTATCACTTTTTCTACTTAAAAAATACTTCTTCTCTAATATATTAACTGTGACCTGGCGCAAAAAGCCCAGGATGCATGTGCGAGCAGCAAACTTGTTTGCGACCAGCACAAAAACAAGCTGAATTTATAGACATCGCAAAAGCCTAATATAAATAATTTAATGATCATCTTAAGAAAACCCCTGTCTGACCGATATTCAAAAAAGGTACTACTGGAGGTTTTAATGATCAGAGGATTATACACCGGAGCAAGCGGAATGATGGCTCAGATGCATCGTATGGATGCATTGTCAAATAATCTGGCTAATGTGGATGTAACCGGTTATAAAAAGGACACTTCAATAAGTAAAGCCTTTCCCGAAATGCTGATCCGGCGAATGAGCGATGACGGTCTCTATAAGTTTCCCTTTGGCAGTATTGATACAGCTCCCGTGGTAGGTACTCTGGGTGTAGGTGTTGAGTATAATGAAACATTTACAAATTTTACTCAGGGAGCCCTTAAACAAACAGAGAATCCCTTTGATCTGGCTCTTGACGGGAAGGGATTTTTTACAGTATCTGTAAATGGAAAGGAGCGTTATACAAGAAATGGAACTTTCCTGTTAAATGATAAGGGAATACTTGTAACAAAGGACGGTCATACTGTTCTTGGACAAAATGGTGAAATAAGTATTAAGAAAAATAATTTTGTGATAGATGAAAAAGGTAATGTATATCAGAATGCGGCTTTTTCTGAAGATCCTGATCGACTTGTATCGATGCAGGAAAACGAATGGGAAGATCTTGAGATGGTTGATACGTTAAAGGTAGTAGATTTTGCCAGAGACAGATATATAAAAAAAGAAGGTAACAGTTTCTGGAAAAGTACCTATGAATCCGGGGAAGCTTATCAGATAGAGCTGGGTAGAGAAACAAAGGTTATACAGGGCTTTCTTGAAGGAAGCAATGTTAATCCGGTTACAGAAATGGTTAAAATGATAGAGATAAACAGAGCCTATGAAGCGAATCAGAAGGTTATACAGAGCCAGGATTCACTAACCGGTCGTCTGTTCAACGATATATTACGAGCATAGAAGAGGTAAAGAGTTATGATGAGAGCATTATGGACAGCAGCTTCCGGAATGACCGGACAGCAGTTTAATATAGATACTATTTCAAATAATCTATCTAATGTTAATACAACAGGCTTTAAGAAAACCAGGGCAGACTTTGAAGATCTTATTTATCAGACTTCAAGAATTGCAGGTACTCCTGCCACTGAACTTACAACAATTCCTACAGGGATACAGGTAGGACATGGTGTAAAGGTAGCTGCTACTCAGAAAGAATTTACCCAGGGTGCTCTGCAGAATACCGGCAATGTTGGTGATATGGCAATTACGGGAGAAGGTTTTTTTCGTGTTTTGCTTCTGGACGGTACTTATGGTTACAGTAGAGATGGATCTTTTAAGATAGATTCGGATGGACAGTTTGTAAATTCCAATGGACATAGATTGATGCCCGAAATAATTCTTCCTGAGAATTTTGTCCGGGAGAGTGTTGCCATATCACAGGACGGCCGGGTTACAGTAAAAGTGGCTGGTAATGATAATCCCATTGATGTTGCTCAGATGGAATTGTACAGATTTGTTAACCCTGCAGGGCTGCAGTCTATCGGACAAAATAACTATAAGGTAACAAATGGTTCAGGAAATGCTATAGGTGGAAGACCGGGATTTGACGGGATGGGACAGATTCAGGAAAAGTTCATTGAAATGTCAAATGTATCTGTCGTAACTGAAATGGTTAATATGATAGTTGCGCAAAGAGCATATGAACTTAATTCCAAGGCTATACAGACCTCCGATACAATGCTTGGTATTGCAAATAACCTTAAGAGATAAATCAGAGAGGTAATAGATGATTATAGGCAGTGATTCTTTGACAGCTATGAATAGAATAACTATCTCAAATACAGGTTCGGGCGGATCTGCAGGAGTTTCCTCTCTGGAAAGAAACCTGCAGACAAAAAATGACGATAAAATTAAACAGGCATGCGGTGATTTTGAAGCTATATTTATTAAGCAAATGCTCGATTCAATGAGAAAGACAGTTGAAAAAACATCTCTTCTGGGTGGTGGTATGGCTGAGGATATTTTTGAAGATATGATATATGATGAGTATGCAAAGAAAATGAGTAATACAGGCAATTTTGGTCTTAAGGATATGCTGTACAGACAGCTGAGTACAGAAAGTAGTGAAATTATAATTAAGTAATAAATACAATGTGTATAATAAAACATACAATAAGTCGATAATACCTTTCAAAAAAGATAATAAATATAATAACTCCTTGTATTGTAAGTAATTAAAAAGTCAAATGTTTCTTCACTTGAATTGGCACGGAATTTGCCTATAATTAGCAGGAGTTATGCATGAATGCGAAGAAAGAAGCAGAAGATAATACATTAAAAACTTATTTCAGACAGATTCAGCGTAGTGCATTACTAAGTTTTGATGAAGAGCTGGAACTTTCCCGTAAAATACAAAATGGTGATGAAATTGCAAGGCAGCGGTTAATTGAGGCTAATCTTCGACTTGTTGTAAAGATTGCCAAGGCTTATGTTACCCCTGATGTAAGTTTCCTTGATGTTGTGCAGGAAGGAAATCTTGGACTTATCAAAGCCGCTTCAAAATATGATTATAAAAAAAATGTCAGGTTTTCTACCTATGCAGCCTGGTGGATAAAGCAATCAATAGTAAGAGCTCTTTCAAAAAAAAGAAGGACAATCAGACTGCCTCACAGAAAAGAAGAGCTTCTTAAAAATATACAAAAAACCTATTATTTGCTTAATCAGGAGCTTTCAAGAAAACCCTCAATAGAAGAGATCTCTTTTGAGTTGAATGAAGATCCTGAAAATGTTGCGGATCTTATTAACTCTGCAGGAGTAGTTTTTTCTCTGGACAGCACCTTTTCTGATGATTCCGGTACTCTAATGGATATATATGAAGATAAATCATATGATCCTGATGAAGAGCTAATGAAGAAAAGTTTCAGAGAAGAGACAATGAAATTTCTGGAACGTTTGTTGGAAAAAGAAAAACAAATTTTATTGTACAGATTTTCATTTTATGGTGGTAAAAAGTACACTCTTAAGCATATTGGAGAAGAAATGGGTATTTCTCCCGAAACTGTGCGTCAAATTGAAAAACGGGCTATAAAGAAACTCCGGGAACATGCCGTTGAATTAAAAGAGTATATTTATAACTAAGCAAGGTTTACGGTTGACGAAAAATAAAAATAATAATAGCCTCAGGCAGATGGAAAAGAAAAGACTGAAAGCAGTAGTAATATTGCTTTCAGTTATTTTAGTTTTGCTTTTTTTTGCAATACTGCTCCTTGGGGATAAAACAGGAACTTCTGACAGTTTTGAAGAGTCCGAAACTTTAATGGATACCAGTGAACAGAGAGAACCGAAAGTAATTCAGAAAGAGATTGTTTCTACTCCTGAAAAGGTGGTAGAAAGCCCCAAAGGGGTTCTTTATTTTGTAATTGATGATGTGGGTAATAATGTCTTTCAGCTGAAACCTTTTCTTAAGTTGCCTATGAAAATTACATTTGCAGTTCTGCCGGGTTTGAAATATACTGAAGAAGCTGTTAAACTTATTAAAGAGGCAGGGAA
Source organism: Spirochaetaceae bacterium (assembly GCA_030600745.1). Lineage (GTDB taxonomy): Bacteria > Spirochaetota > Spirochaetia > B11-G9 > B11-G9 > JAJRQE01. Next base: position 4,606 of record JAUVLL010000268.1, read on the forward strand.
GGATTATATTATTCACCAACCTATGGAAGCAGTAGGTGGGCAGAACCCTGGGCCTGGAGCTTTGCTTATAGGAATGGATGAGGAACAGGTAGCCGCGGTACTTACAGATAATCTTAAGGATTATCACGGGGTCATGGGGATGAATAATCATATGGGGTCTGCCGGTACTGCAGACCCTAAGTTGATGAAT
>JAUVLL010000261.1 GCA_030600745.1 Spirochaetaceae bacterium
CCTGACTTGAAATCCTTCCTACGGAAAGTATTAAATCAGGTTTAAGAAGCTTTATCTGTCTCTCCAGATACGGCAGACATGCAGACATCTCTTCCGGGAGAGGGTCTCTGTTGCCCGGGGGCCTGCATTTTACAATATTACCGATAAACAGATCTTTTTCTCTCTTAAGCCCGATAGCATCCATCCACTTGTCCATATACTTACCGGCTCTTCCAACAAAGGGAAGACCTGTTTTATCCTCTTCCTCCCCGGGACCCTCGCCGATAATCATCAGTCCTGGATTCTGCGGACCCCGGCCCGGAACAGTATTTGTTCTGGTCTCACATAATCGGCATTTAGTACAAAGGTCGATCTCTTTCTCAATCTGCTCCAGACTGTCTGATAATATTTCAAACTCAGAATGCTTACTTTTATTTCCGGTTGTCAGATAGTCTGTTGTCAGGTTTAAGACATCACAGAAATTTGCTAATATTTTTTCATTATTTTTCACTTAGTCATCCTTTATTACGGAGAAGGGAGTACGAAAGACGGAGACCGGGGGAAAAGAAAGAACCAGACCCGAAATCTTCCGTTCTCCATTCTCCATTCTCCCTTCTCCTTTTCTCCCGTCTCCCTTCAGTAGTATACTTTATGGAAAAACAGCCCTTTTGCAGGAGCAGTTGTTCCAGCCATAGTTCTGTCCCTGCTCTCCATAGCACTAAGAAACCCTTTCCCATCATCTTTAACTACTGCATATTTAAGTATAGATCCAACTATAGATCTTATCATTTTCCAAAGGAATGCATTGCCCTCAATCTTAAAAACAGTAAAACTGCCTTCTCTATAAAAAACTGCTGAATATATTTCCCTTACTCTTGATTCACTTTTATCACCGGCACTTGTAAAGGTTGTAAAATCATGAATACCTACAAGGCTCCCTGCACAGGCATTCAAAGATTCAATCCCCGGCAGGTTCCTTACCTGAGTACAAAAATACCTGTTAAATACCGTATACCCCGAAAGATCAGTCAGATAGTATTTATAAACTCTTCGCTTTGCACTATACCTCGCATGAAAACCATCATCAGTGTATCCACTCTCAATAACTGATATATCATTCGGAAGGAAAGTATTTAATGCGTCTTTATATTTCGCTCCGGGTATATCAAGCTCTGTATCAAAGTGACAAACCTGCCCGTTTGCATGAACACCGGAATCTGTACGGCCTGAAGCATTTACTCTGACAGGATGTTTATGCATTCTTAAAAGGCCATCCTCCAATACACCCTGAACCGTCCGTCCTTCATTCTGTATTTGCCAGCCGAAAAAATTTGTGCCGTCATAGGATAAAATTATCTTTAACCTTCTGCTACTCATCCTTTGTCCGTCGTTTAATTTCATCCCCGATAGAGGAGTGCAGCTCCTTTGCCTTGGAAAGAAGGACTTCAGGTTTATCCTTTGAAGCCTTACCCATTCCAAAAATCCTTGATACAGTTGTCCTGGCTCTTTCCAGAGATTTGATTCTCTTTTCATCATCAGTATCCTGACCATAATAGTACTCAAGCAGGGCACTTACATAGAGAACACCGTCATAGCCATAATTCTTATCAAGGTCAGGGCCAAGACTGGCTACTTCTGTAAGAGATTCAGTTCCGTCACTGTCATACTCGATAGAAAGTGAATAAAAAAAAGCGGCTTTTCTATAAAATAACCTGGCAAGATAATCATAGTTTTCATCAGGATATTTCCCATGGAGATCCATAAACAGCCAGGCGGCTCTGTAAGAGGAAAGACCCTGCTTTATTACAGGGCTGAATTCATTTGGAAAATGATCATAACACATCATAGCAAGGTAATATGAAGCAGTACCCTCGGTGAGCTTTCTCGGTTCTCTAAAATCCAGCTGCTTGAATATTGTCTCAACCTTTTCTATACGATTTTTTTTATTAGTATCGATTGATGATATAGAATTTCCAGAAATTTCCAGGAAATCGGCTTGAAAAGCTGCATAGTAACATTCCGGACAAACTGTAACAGGATAAAAAAGGGGATACACTTCTCCGTATTTTTTTGAAGGCTGATAGGGCCGTCGAAGCTCATCAGTCAGATCACCTGCAATCAGCCTCCCTCTGCCGGTCCTGATATCTTCTCTGTGAAACTTTGCTTTACAGACAGGACATGTAAGAGTCTCTTTGGAAAAAAAAGATATTGAATTTACAGTAGTATTTTCCATTTTTATCCCTCTATTATAACAACAGCTACAGCCGCTTCATCTTCATGGGAAAGTGACAGGTGAATATTTTTACCGCCGAGATCCATAAATGCTTCCAGTGCAGTTTCATGAAGAACTATACAGGGCTTCCCATTATGGTTATTCCTAACTTCAATATCCGTAAGTCTAAGTCCGCTTAGACCAGTACCAAGAGCCTTCCCGAAAGCTTCCTTTGCTGCAAACCTGGCTGCAAATGACAGTATAGAAGAGGTACGCCGCAATAAGGACGCCTCAATCTCATTTTTATTAAAGAAACGCTCTATAATACCATCAACTTCGGGCCAGTGCCTCATCCTGTTAACATTAACAAAATCAATTCCTAATCCAACTATCAAAAGAAAACTCCTCTATTGACTAACTTGTGTAATTTTAACTTTAATTTCTTTAGGCTCATAATTCAATACTAAAATACCGGCAGGTATATCCGGAATTACAGGAAGATTATAGCTTCCGGGCTTTTTTAAAGTGGAACAATCAACTGTAAGCCTGAAATCATCCGGAATGTATTTTTCCAGTTCAAGCATTTTCCCCTGTATCTCCATGGTGTACAGCCCCTCGAACCCTCCTATTTGTAATCCATTATCCAGATCAAGAGTTATTATATCCACCCCTGATAGTGTCCTTACTACTGAAATTTCTTTAATTGAAGCAGAAAATTCCACAATATCCCCTCCGGAAATATTTATAGAGGAATCTGTTTTTTTAAGCCTGACACGTGTACTGAAATCTGCAATTTTTGAACTGATATCTATCTCTTCTGTATGTATCTCTTTTAAATTTTCGATTTTACTTCTGCTTCCGTACACCTCTACAGATGATGGTGTTATAAAATCCTGTATCAACTCATATCCTTTTTCAGGATAACCAATAACAGTCGGAACAACTGTAAGACTTTTTACCATCAACAGCTCCAAAAGGAGTTCCAGTTCTCTGGGTTCAACCCTCATCTCCAGAGGTTTTACCTGCGTGGCAAAACCACTTTTTTTTATTTGAACTGACTGGATAAACAGGCCTTCATCCTCAAATTCAGAATAATCAACAAATGCATCAATTTCGTCTTCAAGAATCAGTTTTATATCCTCGTCTCTGCCCCTGATAATAACTCTTACCGTTTCGGGATAGCTCCCGGCAGAGGTATAATTTTCATGGAACCGGACCGTCAGGGGAACATTGAAAAATATCTCCTCCAGAGAAGAAACCCGGTAGAAAAAAAATAAAAGAACTGCAGCTGCAACTGATATTATTTTAACCGGCCAATTATGAAGAATCCGTTCCAGAACTGCCCTACTCCTCATTGCCAGCCTCCTCAATCTCATCAGAATCCTCATCGGGGAAATTCAGGAGCCTGTTTAGACGTCTGTTTATCTCTTTTGTCCCAAGATCATAGTAAAGGTTTGAATCATAAGATAAAGACAATGCACCTGTTTCTTCAGAAACAACAAGTGTCACTGAATCTGTATCTTCAGCTATACCCAGTGCAGCACGGTGTCTGGTACCGAAACTTCTTCTAATATCAACCTGCTCACTTAAGGGAAGAAAACAACCCGCTGAAATAATTTTCCCATTCTGTACAATTATTGCTCCGTCATGAAGGGGCGTATCATAACCAAATATAGTAAGAATTAAACTCGATGAAATTTCTGCATTAATTTTAGCCCCGGATTCAATAATATTTTTTATTCCTACTCTTCGGGGAAACACAATAAGTGCGCCGCGTCTTCTATTGGAAAGGACCTCCACTGCATTTATTACAGTATCAACATGAAACGGTTTTGCGTTATGGGACATGTTAAACCACTCTCCCCGCCCTACTCTTATAAAAATAGATCTAAGTTCGGGCTGAAATACTACTGCAATAATAATTATAAGAACAGTTCCCAAACGATTCATTATCCACAGTATCGTATCCAGCTTGAACATATAGGCGGCCATATAAAGAATACTGATTATAAATGCACCTCTAATAAGCTGAACGGCCCTGGTCTGAACAAGAATTTTATACACCTGATAGATTAGAAATGCGAGTATACTTATATCCAGAAAGGGTCTGATTACAGTATTTACCAGCCAGACGTTCTCAAAAAGATCCATGATATGTATTATAGATACGCTTTCACTTTATTTCAACTGATCGCTGTCTTTCGATGAAATGTTCTTTTTTTTATTTTGGGCGTTAACGTTTTTTTTACAATCAGTTATCCTGCATAAATTCAGGATTGCTTTCAAATTGGGATAAGTGTATACTTAAACCATGCAAAATCAATATTCAATACATCTAAAAGTGTTAAAAATAGAGAATGGACAATTCCTTGCAGAATCAGATGATGTTCCCGGATTAGTTGCTCAGGGTCGAACAATATCAGAAACAGTAGAAATAGCTCAGGATGTTGCCAGAAAACTTATTGATTCCTATATTGAGCATGGCGATCCAATACCTTCTACTCTTCAGCCAATTTCTGATCAAATTGAACTCGATATAGCTATAGCTGTAGAGGCTTGATGGGACGTCTGGCAGGATTTGATTATATGAAATCTACAAAAAAGTTAAAGAAATTAGGCTTTGAATTCGATCGTCAGGCTCGGGGAAGTCACGAAATCTGGTGGAATCCAATAACAAGGGCGAGAACAACAATACCCAATCACTCTGGAGATATTCCCGAAGGAACGTTGAAAGCAATCTTGAAACAAGCTGGAGTAGATGTTAATTCTTTTCTTGATGTGTAAAATCAGTCT
>JAUVLL010000045.1 GCA_030600745.1 Spirochaetaceae bacterium
ACCCTCATTGAAGGTGTTATATGGAATACTGGATTTGTCAAGAAAAAGCTCAATATTAAACCTTGAAGATTCCTGAGGGATTTTATCAACATTCCATCTTTCTGATACTGTATCGGAAACAATACTCTTATATATTTCAAGCTCATCTGCAAGATCTGTATTATCCGGTGTTTCATAAACAATATTTCCAAGCCATGAAAGATATTCATTTAAATAACCATCTGTTTTTAATAGTTCAGCATAGAGCTTTTTACCGTAATTGGAATGCGGATCAATTAGAAGACCTCTTCTGAATTCATTTCGTGCCTGTGCTGAATAATTTCTGTTTATATACTCAACACCCTGATTAAAATGATAGTCTGCATATTTAGTCCTTAAGGGATCATCTATTTGCTTATTTGCAATTATAGTATTCTCCAGGGCAATACGGGGCAGCTCATACAGGGAACGGTATTTGATAGCTGTAGCATAACAATAAATTGATTTATCAATATCTCCCAATTTAATATATACTTCTCCAAGGAGATACCACATTTCAGGATTTGACCTATTAATATTTAGTGAATCCTCAATAAGAACTACTGCTTCATCATAATTCTGCATGGAAATATTTATAAGGCTCAGGAGAAAAACCGTATCAGGATTCCGTGAGTCAATATCATACGATTTTACTGCATAAGGAAGAGATGTAGAAATCTTGTCCAGTTCATAGTAATGTTTCGCTGCAATATAATTAACATGTGCATTTTCAGGGTATAAAACTAAAACCTGATCTACATAAGTTTCAGATATTCTTGTTTGTTCAATACTATCAAATAGTATTATTGAAGATAAAAGAGCTTTCCTGTTCCCGGGGAATTTTATAAGAGTATTTTTATATAATTCCAAAGCATTCAGTATATTACCTTCTGCAACTTCAAGTTCAGCCATTGAAAGAAGAGCATCAATATTATTTGTCTGTTCTTCAATAATTCTATTATAAATATCCCTGGCTTCTATAAAATTTCCCAGACCTGTAAGTATTCTTCCATAAAGAATTTCAGCTTCTACAGAGCTTTTATCCAATAGGAGAGCTTTTGATATATGCTTTAATGCGTCGCTATATTCTTCCAATAAGAAATACGCTTTTGCTATGCCTAGTCTTGTATCAAAATAAGAAGGGTTTTTATCCAGTATTTCTTTATAAATAGCTATTGAAAGGTAATAATCATTTTCAAAAAGAGCAGTCTCCGCATCTTCCTGCATCCGGGTAAGTGGAACTGTATCTGCCGGAATATGGGTTGATATGCAAATTAAAATAATAACAGATAATATCCTGTTCAATTTTTTTCCTTTAATATAATTTTAACAGTTTTTATTTTATGACCATTCATATCCTTTATAATAAAGTCGATATCATTGGATGAAACCTTTTCATATTTTACCGGAATTTTTCCAAACAAATCAAAAACATAACCTCCCAGAGTGTCGAAGTCTTCCTCAGGAATATTCAGATTAAGTTCTTTGTTAAGATCCTCAATATCTACTCTGCCATCGCAGAGATATGATTTATCATCAATCTGAAGAATATCTTCAACCTCATTATCAAATTCATCCTGAATATCACCAACAATCTCTTCAATAATATCTTCAAGACAAACTATTCCGGACACCCCTCCATATTCATCAACTGAAACAGCTATGTGAACATGTCTTCTTTTGAATTCCCGCAAAAGAGTATCAAGCCTCTTACTCTCTGGAACAAAATATGGCTTTCGCAGGATTTTTACAATCTCAATATCTTTTTTTTCTGTCAGATATTTCAGTAAATCTTTTGCATATAAAATGCCTATTACATTATCAATGGTATCTTCATACACAGGAAATCTTGAATGCCCGCAATTTTTTATCATTTCAAACATTTCTGACAAAACTATATTTTTTGACAAAAAAACAACATCAATACGTGGAACCATCACCTCTTTAACTGTAGTATTAGATAACTCAACAATACCTTTAATCATATCTCTGGCATCATAATCAAGATTTTCCAGATCCCGTTCTTCCTTTATTATTGATTTCCCAAACATTTTACCTATAAAACTCTTCTGACTCAAATTATCTTTTCTCCCGAAATGCTTTCCAAAATTTCTTCCTGAAATTTAAGCATTTTCTCATCAATTGAATTTGACTTATGCTCCATACCACTCAGATGCAGAATACCATGAATAAGCACCCGTTTAAACTCCTCATCAATATCAACATTAAATATTTCTGAATGCTGTCTAATGGTCTCAAGAGATATAATTATATCACCAGCATATATTATTTCACCTACAGGTTCCAGATCCTGAGTAAAGGATAAAACGTCTGTAGATTCGTCCTTTGATCTGTATTTGCTATTAAGTTCTTTTATAATCATATCATTACAGAGCACAACTGATATTTCCCAGTTATTAATTTTGAGTTTATCCAATACTTTTAAACAAAAACCAACTATTCCTTCTTTACTATCTGTCGCCGGTATATCCCTGTAACTTATCTCTATTGTGTTCATACAGCTTTTTTCTTTACCTTTGGGTATTCTATACGTGTATGGAAGTAACCTGACAGAATCTGGAGAAAACTCTTTTTAATGATAAGCATATCATTCATTGTTAACGCAGAATTCGCCATCTGACCCCTTTCAATTTTTTCCATTATCAATTTCCATATAAACTTATCCAGTTTGTTTATTGTGGGTTTTTTTAAAACTCTGGATGCTGCTTCAACAGTATCAGCCAGCATAACAACAGCAGCTTCTTTTGATTCCGGAGGGATTCCTGTATAAGAGTAGTCTTCGGGTTTAATCTTATTATCAGAACCCTCCTTATTGATTGCTTCAATATAAAAATATCCTATTAATCCACTGCCATGGTGTTGTGCAATTATATCAATTATTTCAGGGGGAAGCCCCATTTCCTTTGCACGTTCAACTCCAACTTTTACATGTGATTTGATTACTGCAACAGAAAGGCTTGGGTTTATCATATCATGTTTATTTGCTTCTATCTGATTTTCAATAAAATATTCAGGTTGATCCAGCTTACCTATATCATGATAATATGCACCAACCTTTGCCAACAGAGGATTAGCACCAATGTCTCTACATGCAGCATCTGCAAGATTGGCAACAGCTATTGAATGGCCATATGTACCTGGAGCCATAGTAACCATTTTCCTAAATAATGGAGCATTCATATCAGATAGTTCCATAAGTCTAAATACTGTGGGTATATTAAAAAAATGTTCAAAAACAGGAATAAAAGTAAGATTTATTACGCTTGATGCAAAGGCATTAAGTGCTGCCCAGAAGAAAAGAGATATTACCCAGTTAAATTCAGCATTCCTGGGAAGATCCGTTATTAGTATCAGAATATTTATCAAAGAAAGAAAAGCAGCAGATTTTAACAGATCAATTCTTTTTTGAGCTCCTTTTATTAAAAAAGCTGCTGATATTCCAGTAACAAAAGAGAACATGAAGTCGGGGACAGTCGTGCCGGAAAATAAAAATAATGACAATGACATGATAATTACACTTATTACACTCTCATGAAAACCAATTAAGATTACAATCATCATACTGAAGAATGCAGTTGGAAGAAATACTGCAGGAATAAAATTATTTGTAAAGTTGAATTGCAAAATCAATGAAGTATATAATATAAATACCATATAAAAAGAAATAAGCAGATAACTTGACTGACAGCTTCGCTTTTTGTTTTTTAACAGGGGCTTCAACATTAGTATTGAAAAGCTGTAAATTAGAAAAAGTAATAGAAAAACAGCAAATATTTGTCTTATATTTAAATATTTTACCCTTGTATTCAATTCTACAGCTTTTTCCATATCCGAAGCTGTTATAATGAACCCACTTCTTATAATAAAATCTCCGGAATGAACTTCCTCTATTACAGGTTCTATTTTATTTTTTACATTATCATAGTTAAGTTCTGTCTGGATTTCATCAAAAAATACATTTTCTTTTATAAATTTATTAACAATAAGATTAATAGCATACTTCTCTGCATTACCAATCTCTCTGAATACTAGTTTTTCTTCTACAATTCTACCAATAACATTCAGTGTTGAAATAGTATCAAAATTAATTATGCCGAATTCTTTTCTACCGCTTTTCCACCGCCATATCTGTATTTTTTCTGCATCATAAACAGAAAAATTATCAGGAATTTTAACAATGCCTTTATCAAGGATATCTTCCAATAAATCGGAAGCTGTAGGGATTACTACATATGGGTTAACAGCATCCAAAAGAAATTTTATTTCCTCTAAATTAAATAATTTGATTAATTCGTTAGTTAATTCAGTTCTATCCATTTTATTGGGAGATTCTTTATAACCAAGATACTTTTGTGAGAATATATAAAAGTCACTCATTACAGTATTTATTATTTCATTATCCAATTCAAAAACAGGGAAGATTATTGACAATTTTTCTCTTACAAGCTCTTCTGTTGCTCTACTGTCGGCATATGTATAATTATGATCTGCAATTAAATCCCTTGGAGCAACCTTTCCTTCCTCAAAACCTTCCAGTTTAAACCCGGAAAAGAGAATATCATACTGATTTGAAATTAATATCATTGTAACAGCAGCTAAAAACGAGAGAATAATGACTGTACGCCTAAAGCTCATGGCTTTACCACTATTATTTTTCTTCTTTTTCATAAGCATTTACAATTTCCTTAACCAGTAAACTCCGTACAATGTCATGAGCACCGAAATAAGCAAATTGTATCCCTTTTACATCTTTTAATATATCAAGACAATGAATTAAGCCGGATTTCTTTCTGGATGGGAGATCTATTTGAGTAATATCTCCTGTAATTATTGCCTTTGAGCCTTCTCCAAGTCTTGTCAGAAACATTTTCATCTGTTCTTTTGTAGTATTTTGTGCCTCATCAAGTACAATATAACTATTTTTCAGGCTTCTTCCTCTCATATATGCAAGGGGTGCAATTTCAATAATTCGATTTTCTTCAAGTTTTTTGATTACACTGAAAGGGATCAAAGAATCAATTGCATCATATAAAGGTCTTAGATACGGACTTATTTTCTGATTTAAATCACCGGGTAAAAACCCAAGGCTCTCCCCTGCTTCTACAACAGGCCTTGTAAGTACAAGTTTTCTTTTTTTCTTTTCAAGGATCTCCATTAAAGCATGAGCAATAGCAAGATAGGTTTTCCCGGTACCTGCAGGGCCAACCGCAAACACAATATTATATTTAAACATACTATCGATATAGGAGGCCTGATTATGATTCCGGGGAAAAACCTTTGGGCTCCTGGGTAAAAGAATATGAATATCTTTTAAAAGATCAGTTTGAACATCGCTGCTGCTTATTATTGACTTATATAATGTCTTTACAAGATCAGGATCAGGGTTGTGCCCAATTTTATAGTGTTCGACAAGATTATCAATTAGTTTCCTGAATATATCCTGCTTTTCAGAATCATCAGAATCAAGTACAATTTCATTTCCTCTGGTGAAAATCTGTATCCCCATTTCAGCTTGTATTGCACTTGTGTTTAAATCATTGGGACCGCATATACCTTGAAGTATTTTCCGATTTTCAAGAACAATTGTAAGATTATTACTCAATTTAACTCCCTGAACTTAAGTTTAGCTATCATTTAATTAAAACGTCAAGTGTATTTCACTTAAAATTTATTTCATCTTCAGAATAGCTGATATTTTTCTTGATTTCCGGTACTGGTTTCCAGATAACAAAAATACTGAATTCCGATTTCCACTGATATTCTTTTGAATTATCATCATTTGTTATAAGCACAGGCTCACCTGTATACTCAATATTAAAATCCCAGTCACTTAGATGATGAATTGCACTGAAACTAATAGATTCAAGATTAAAATTTGAATCTTCTCTGTCCTTTCTTTCAAAGAAATTAAAAGATTTGAGCAGATCAATGAATGGATTCTGAGCATCATTCACTAATCCAGGGAGGTATAAGTAAGTTGTACGGTTGACAGAAGTTGATTCAAAGGATAGTTCAAGGAATTCTGCAATATCCAGAGTTAATTTGGGACTGAAATTCAATGCTGTATCTGTATATTTCAGTAAATTCATTGTCCAGGCTGAATTTACATCAGCTGATAGTCTTATTCTGTTCTTCCAGAAGGGATCAGGATCGTAGCTGTAATTCACCCCTGCTGATACATTTGATGGCTGAAAATATCTATTAGTTTCGTCCCGTGTCCAGCCGGTGAGATCTAAATGGTATCCATAGGTTTCTTCTGCGAGAAAATTAAAATTAAAAAACCATAAATTCAGGTCAGTATATGATTTCAGAAATTCACCGTCATTTAAATTTATATCGAAATTTTGCTTAAAGATAATATTTGATTCCATTTTATCAATAAAAAATTCAGTTCGGGCAAAATTATTTGATGCTTCTTCAGGATCAAAAGATACTGTTTGTTTTAAAAAATCCTTGTCGAAAAAAGAATATCTAATATATCCCTCATATGGTTCAAACAACCAATGACTCTCCGATAATTCCTCTATATATTTAAACCCTGTTTTTAAACTTCCTGTTAAGCGATTTGACGATATAATAATTTCAGGATATAACTCGGGACTAAGTGGAGGGAGAACTGTATCCACCTTGAAAATCTGATAATTAGCTGAATCAAAATATTTCATCTCTATTGAAGCCTTATGCGTATTTACACTCTCATCATCCCATACAAAATAATTTTCAACAAAACCCCCGGATGTACTGTTATAATATTGATTATAAAGAGTTGCATTAAGACCATATGTGATATTAGATTCGTTTAAGACAGTACTATCCATAAATGGTTTACTAGTAATGTTAATGTTATCTGTTATCTTGTAATTTGTTGCATTTTTATCCTGCAGCATATAGGAATCCCATACTGTCGTTATCTCAGATGGATTATAGTGCTCTTTATAATTCATTGAAAAGTTTGAAATATTACTAACTGATAAAAAAGAATCATATATATTAAAAGAATGATCTAATAATGATGTTGTTTGAGTAGAAAATATGGAATAATCCGTAGCAAAATTTATTTCCTCCGGAGAATCAGGAATTTCTGAACTAAAAATATTATTTATTGATAATGATGGTGATATTGAATACTTCAGTTTATTAGTAAAATAATCATTTACAGTACTAACTTCAAATGGGAAATAATCAAGTTTTTCCGGATCGATTAACAAATCAGTTTCACCTATAGGAAAATCAGTTTTCTTATCATTCCACGGGTCTTTAAGGAATTCGTATTCTTCAATCAGTTCCTGATCATTTTTTGAGGTAATATTATTATCAGATGATTTAAATATCGTCCCTGAAACACTTCCGGATATATCAGGCAAAATAAAAGTTGTCGGATAATAGAATGACAGTGAATCCTCGAGGATGTAATTACTGGTTTCAAGTAACTGAGTATCAGGATATTTTAGTACCGCACTTTGCCATTTAAGCCTTATATCTATTTTATTTAGAGATATATTCTCAATTAAAGGGGTTAGAAATTTACAAGAAGGTGTTAGCGCTCCATTAATTATCCAACTAAGATTGGTTACCTCATTTTCCTGATTTTCAGGGATCTCTTTATTGTTCAGGAATTCAGTCCATTTAAGACCTTCTTCACGATTCATGAAATGGGATCTGAATTTAGTATCAGAATATAGAGGAAGATCAAAATTCATTCTTGCCCAACTATTGCTGACATCCATATTAACATCGAAAGCATATCTAAAGGGCAGAGGCTGACCGAATATATATGAATCTTCATAAACTGAGATATAAGTTCCTGAAGAATTTTTTATTAAATAAGTATATATATTATTGTCAAAATAAAGATATTTACTAAAAGATATAGCAGTAAAAATATCAACACTCTTTAAAAATGAATCAAAATCTAAACTACCATCCAATCCTAAGAAAAAACCTTTTCTTGAATAATAATCCATAAGCAGCTTAAGATTTGATTGGGTGCTGTATGACCAGGATTCAGTGTCCAGCTCCTTTTTAGTGGAAGTTAGAAACAAACCATTGCGTACTTTTTCTACAGGATTATTATTATCACTTTTTAAAAAAGATAATGTATCAGAGTCCGTATCATTCTTTTGTCCAACAAGGTAAGTTGTAGTATTAATAAAATAGCCTTCAATTTCTTTATAACCCATTGCAGGATTAAATATCAGTTCATCTCCCGGAAGAAAAAAGGCAGGAAGATAAAAAACAGGTATTCTGCCAACATATAATAATGCATTTGTTATTGCCCATTCACCAGGACCTAAAACCCATATTTTATCAGCATCAATACGATAGTACGGTTCTTTGTTTGTACTGGAAGTAATACTGCCTTTGTTTAAAATAATTCTATCATCACTGCTTCTATAGATATGTTCACCGGAAAAATAGAAGGGCACATTCTCAAAGAGAACCACACCCTTATCTTCTATTTCACGATTATTTTCACTTACTCCCTTGAAGAAAATACCTTCCCACGTTTCAATTTCAAAAACCAGGCTTTCTCCATGAAAATACTCAGTATCATTTTCTTTAATTATTTCATATTCTATATTTCCATAAGCACTTACGGTTTTTTCCGATTGATTAAAAATTACTTTATCTGCCTTAATCCTGTGTGAAGTATTCTTATCAGGATCAATCATTACTAGAAGTACTTCACCTTCAAGTATTACATAATTCTGGTCAATAGTTATGTCGTTTATGTAGTTTAATTCCCTTGCAGACTCAATAATAATTGATCGGGTATTATCCAAAGATTTATTTTTTATATCCGGGCTAATATTATAATAGGTGAATAATTTACTTCTTATTTCATCAATATTTCCGGTAGGTTCAATACCCATTCTGTTAGCCCATATAACAAGGTCATAATAATTTGCTGTTTCAATATCAAGCAGGAGTGTATCCTCAATTAAGGCATCTTCCAAAGAATATAAACTACCAGTAAATAAACAAAATAAAGTAATCAGTAAAAATATCATTAAAGATGGATAATTTTTCAATCCAGCGCTCTCTTTAAAAAATATCCTGTATGGGATTCTGAACATTTTCTGATCTTTTCCGGCGTTCCTGCAGCAACAACTTCCCCGCCGTTCAGTCCTCCCTCAGGGCCAAGATCTATTATATAATCAGCCTGTTTAATTACATCAAGATTATGCTCAATTAATGCAATTGTATTACCTTTATCTACCAGAGACTGAAGTACTTCCATAAGTTTTTTAACATCTACAAAGTGAAGACCTGTAGTTGGTTCATCAAGAATATAAAAAGTTTTCCCGGTACTTCGTTTTGATAATTCCAGACTAAGTTTTACTCTCTGAGCTTCTCCGCCGGATAGAGTCAGTGCGGATTGTCCAAGTTTTAAATAATCAAGACCAACAGCATTCAAAGTATCAAGTTTACGTTTTATTGCAGGAATTTTATCAAAAAAAACTGCTGCTTCTTCAATTGTCATTTCCAGAATATCGTGAATATTTTTACCTTTAAATCTGATATCCAGAGTTTCATTATTAAATCTCTTCCCTTTACATACATCACAGGTAATGTATACATCCGGTAAAAAATGCATCTCGATTTTTATAGTACCATCACCCTGGCAGTTTTCACATCTGCCGCCCTTTACATTAAAAGAAAACCTGCCGGGCTTGTATCCCCTTGCTTTCGATTCGGGTAAAGATGAAAACAGATCTCTAATTGGTGTAAATAATCCTACATAAGTTGCAGGATTGGAACGGGGAGTCCGGCCAATAGGAGACTGGTCAATATTTATTACCTTGTCAATGTTTTCTATACCTGAAATTGAACCGTAGTGTCCTGCCTTATGTCTGGACCTGCTTAAATTATTCGCAAGAATTGGATAAAGAAGATCAGTTAAAAGAGTTGATTTACCTGAACCTGATACTCCGGTAATTGCAATAAGTTTATTTAAAGGGAATTCAACAGATATATTTTTTAAATTATGTTCCCTTGCACCGGTAATAATTATTGATTTACCATTTCCTTCTCTGCATTTTTCCCGTCCTGGAATGCTGACCTTCCCTCCTAAATATTGCCCTGTTATGCTATTCTTATTTCCCATTATTTCTTCCAGGGTTCCCCTGGCTATAACATACCCGCCATGGACTCCTGCACCGGGTCCAAGATCAACTATATAATCTGCAGCCCGCAGAGTCATTTCATCATGCTCTACTATAATAAGGGTGTTACCTATATCTCTTAAATGTTTTAATGTTTCTATGAGCCGGTGATTATCCCTTTGATGAAGACCTATTGTAGGCTCATCAAGAATATAGAGGACACCCATAAGAGAAGACCCAATCTGAGTTGCCAGCCTTATTCTCTGAGCCTCCCCTCCGGAAAGAGTAGAAGCTTTTCTATGGAGTGTCAGATAATTCAACCCGACACTTTTCAGGAAATCCAGTCTTTCCTGTATCTCCTTCTTTATCTGGAAAGAAATAATCTTATCAGTTTCATCTAATTCAAGATCACTGAAAAAACCGACACATTTCTCTATATCAAGTTCAGATATCTCATTAATATTTTTACCGCCAACAGTAACAGCAAGGCTTTCCTCCCGCAATCTCTTCCCTGAGCACATTTCACACTCTTTCTGTGACATATAATTTTCCAGCCAAACTTTTACACCGTCAGAATTTGTTTCAAGATACCGTCTTTTCAGATCATTCAGAACACCTTTGTATCTGGCTGAATATTCATAACGTCCCGATTTTGCTTTGTTAACATAAGTTACTTCAATGGAATCCTCAGTTCCATAAAGAATGGAATTAAAGATCTTATCAGATAATTGAACCAGGGGCGTATCAAGACTAAAATCAAAATGTCTGGAAAGAGACTCAAACCAGCTCCTGTGCCATGCCGCATCAGGATTTACAGTGGCAATACCTCCCTGGTTAAAAGACAGACTTCTGTCCGGTATTACCAGATCGGGATCAAACTCCAAAGTCATTCCAAGACCTGAACATTTTGGGCAGGCACCGTGAGGGTTGTTAAACGAAAACAATCTGGGCTGGAGTTCCGGCATACTGAAACCGCATTCATAACAGGCGTTTTTTCTGGAAAAAAAAGATTCCTTTTCTTTATCATCTATAAATTCAATTACAATTAATGAACCGTCAGTAACCTCAAGAGCTGTTTCAACAGACTCAGCAATTCGTTTTCTTCTGTCAGACAGAACCTTTACCTTTGAAACAACTATCTCTATATCGTGTTTATTATTTTTTTTTAGTTTTATTTCATCATCAAGATTATGTATCACTCCATCTATTCTTATGTTTACAAATCCTGCTTTCTGCGCATCGGTAATTACTTTTTGATGCTCTCCCTTTTTACCACGGATTACAGGAGCAAGTATCATAATACGCCTCCCCTCGGGAAAAGACATAATTGTATCTAAAATTTGATCCAGAGACTGTTCCTTTATAGGTTTCCCACATTTAGGGCAGTGCGCCTTTCCAATCCGGGCCCATAAAAGACGAAAATAGTCATAAATTTCCGTAACAGTACCCACAGTTGACCGGGGATTTCTATGAGTAGTTTTCTGTTCTATGGATATGGCAGGAGATAATCCCTCAATATAATCAACATCCGGCTTATCCATCCTCCCCAGAAACTGTCTGGCATAGGCAGACAGGGACTCTACATAACGCCTCTGCCCCTCTGCAAATATTGTATCAAATGCAAGAGAAGACTTACCGGATCCGCTTATTCCGGATATTACAATAAGTTTATCTCTGGGAAGCTCAATATCAATATTTTTAAGATTATGCTCCCGGGCACCTTTGATGATAATTTTATCCATACAAAAAGAAAGGTACGATATTTTTGTGATATTCGCAAGTTATATGAGGATCAAACAAATCTTTCATTTTATGAATATGTTGGGCGTTGCCCCGTTGTAGGGACAGGTCACGACCTGTCCCTACAACAGGGCCGGGCTTTACGCTGCAATTCCGCCCGGATTTGGTTGTAGAGAACACATTTTGTTTTGTCGGAGTAGATCCGCAAGAGACGCAAGGCATTGCGTCTTTACGGTACACATACAAAACGGCAACATACATACACGGTGCGGGATTTCCGCTGCAATCCCTAACGTTTTTGGTATCTAACTGTTTTCCTGGGATACATTGAACAATTTCTTCGAGAACTTTACTGTATTTCTATATACTTTACCAGATTTGATGTACAATAATTGTACAATTCATTTGTAGCAACTATGTTTGATTATAATTGGAAAAAGACAAGGAGCATTAAATGGGAAGAATTGTAGCAACAATCGATATTGAAAATGTATCCGAATCCGGAAAGGCTATAAAACTGGATGCTCTGGTTGATACAGGAGCAAGTTATATTACTTTACCATATGCATGGAAAGAACGTTTTGGAAAGTTTGAATCAGAAGAAACTATTGAACTTCAAACTGCTACGCAGGCTGTAGTAGAAGGGTTAATTTGTGGACCTGTAAAAATTAAAATTGAAGGGTTCAGGTATATATATAATGAGATTTTGTTTATTGAGATGGAACCAGACAATGGAGAATATGAACCGCTCCTCGGCTACATTGCACTTGAACAATGCGGAGCTGCAGTAGACATGATAGGACATCGTCTGTTGCCGGTTAAATATATGGATGTGAAATAGAAAAATTATTGAAAAATACGATAGTGATTTCCCTTTACCAAGTGTTCATCCAAATGGAAGGACATCCAGTAATAGACCCATACACATGGTAACAGGAATAAATGTAAAATATCACTTTTCGTAAAAAAATTTTAAATATTTGAATCAGAAATGACATTTGTCCTGTATTAAGTATTAAGGGGCAGCTAATGAACAAAAAAATTGATAACTGAAGGGAGAGAAAGAGAATATGCACTTACAGATCATCTAATAATCCATTTTCTGGAGATTCCAAAGATAAGAAACAAAGAAATGAGTAGTAAAATGGCTGGATGGTTGTTATATTTTAAATTAGAAGGACAGGATAAAAATAGGTTGAACTATCCAGATCATCAGGATGTAAGTTGATAGCTGAAGTGCTAATAGGTATCTGGTCACTCCCCCCGTTATGTCCATAGAGTAACATTACTGACAGGTTATCAGTTATAAGATATTCCATAGTCATTAACATAGCTGCAGGAGGAAAATCTCCAAGGTAATTTTCGACTTCATATTCATACCAGTTTCCAAGAGGATCCTCAAAAGTAGTTTTTGCTGATAGGGCCATTCCAAAATACAATGCCATTCTCAGTCTCGATGTGGCTCTGTAATTTACACCTATAATTACAGAATCTCCCTGGGAAGATGGAGCGCCATCCTTAGAGCTTTGCTGCTGTTTCATTGTAAAATATCCAA
>JAUVLL010000141.1 GCA_030600745.1 Spirochaetaceae bacterium
TTTCATACTGTTTTCTGCTGTAACAAAAGGAGGAGAGACGAAACAGAAGCTCCCCTTCAATCAGGGGGTTCTGCTTTTTATTTGCACTGTTGCACCATCTCCGATAGGAAATAAGGGACTGCTCCCATTCACCGGCTTTCCAGTTTGTCTTAAACTGCTTCAGGATCTCTGCCGGGTGAAGACGTCCGTCTTTAGTAAAAGATGAGCCGGTTTTACCTTTTCTTGTTTTTCTCGATTTCTTAGCCATAATTGCATACACTGTATATGAAGTTTTTACTTTGTGCCATAAAGCTCAATAGTTTGTACAGAAATTATTTTACAAGGGTAATAAATAGATAGGTACAGCCCGATCCGCAGAAATATTGGAGATTTCATTTTGTGGATAACATCCTTGTCATCATACTAATTATGTGCTATATTATGTGTATTGAATTACCTATTTGGAGGTGCATAATGAATACAGTGAGATTAAACATCACATTACCGAATAATCTCGCAGCAAAAATGAATTCTTTTATCAAACCAAGACAGCGAAGCCGGTTTATTGCTGAAGCTGTAGGGCAAAAGATTACAGAACTGGAAGAATTTGCCCTTCAAAAACAACTGGAAGAAGGTTACAAGGTGCGGAGAGAAGAAAGCCTTAATATCACAAAAGAGTTCGAAAACCTGGATCTAAGAGGCTGGGATGAGTATTAAGCGGGGAGAAATATATCTTTGTGCTCTTGATCCGGTCATTGGCAAAGAAATTGCCAAAACAAGACCAGTCGTAGTCGTTTCAAATAATACCAACAATAAGTTTTCAGGAACAGTTACAATTCTTCCAATCACATCCGGTAATATTGATAAAATCTATCCCTTTGAGATTCGAATAGAGAAGGGGAACGGAAATCTTCAGAAAAATTCAAAAGTAAAGGCAGATCAAATAGGCACAATAGATAAAAGCCGGTGTATATCTCTTATTGGTAAATTAGGGGAAAATCATCTAAGAAAGATTGAAAAGGCAATGAGAATTCATCTTGCTTTGAACTAACTCCTCAGATTCTCCTCCATATACATTTGCAATCATTTTTTGATGGCAATATAAAGGTTTTTGGAGGGAATACACGATAAATACAATATCTAATTACTAAGGTTTGTCATTTACAAATAAGAAATAATGGGTTATATTAACGGTATAGAAACCAAACACTTTAATAGGATTAAAATAGATGAGAATTACAACAAAAGGCAGATATGCCGTACGTGCAATTATTCAATTAGCATTACAGGGAAATGATAAACCTGTATCAATACGTAAAATCTCAGAGGTAGAAAATATATCGGCTGAATTTTTAGAGCAAATCTTCTTTAAACTCCGTAAAGGGGGAATAATCAGTTCTGTCAGAGGTCCCGGAGGCGGTTTTAAACTGGCCAGAGAAACAGAACAAATTTCAATAGCAGAAATCTTTGATGCTGTTGGTGAAGGACTTTTGCTGTCTCCATGTGTTGAAGATTCTCCTGATACATGTGAAAGATTTAGTGAATGTATTGTAAATCAGCTTTGGAATAACTCATATCTTCACTTTCGGGGATACTTTGAAAAAACAAGCCTTAGGGATGTGTTATCAGGGAATTTTAAGAAATCTCTTGATATGCGCTAATTCACACTCTCTATATTTCCATCTTTAATGTGTAAATCAAGTTGTGAAAAGGGTATCTCGATGCCCTTTTCCCTGAAGGTTCGCCAGATTTCCATATTAGTCCAGTGATGAGCATTATATTTATCAGATACATCCTTTATCCAGGTAAAAACAGCAATATCTATACTGGAGGATCCAAATTCTTTCACTCGTACCGTATTTTCCTTTGAGGAGTCTATAAATGGATTCCTGGAAGATATATCCTCTAGTATTTTAACAACAAAATCCAGGTCAGTATCGTAGGCAACACCAATATTATTTCTTATTACTATACTTCTGTCGCTGTAGGAATAGTTGTGAACCGGCTCCGAAACCAAATGAGCGTTAGGAACTATTATTGTCTCATTTGTCAAAGTATTTATAACGGTAGATAAAATTCTTACATGAACAACTGTTCCTTCATAATTATATACAAATATTCTGTCCCCTTCCTTAATCGGGCGGCTGAGAATTATTATTATCCCTGCAAACAGGTTAGCTACAACACTTTGAAGCCCAAATCCTATTCCAATTCCAAGTACTCCGAATATCACCGTTATGGAGGAAAGATTTACACCAATAACTGAAAGACCTATAAGGAAGACAATTATCATTACACCATATCTAAAAAGACTGATAAACGAGAATTGCCTTGCCTCATCCAGACCCATTCGATTCAAGAGATCACTACTTACCAATCCCCTGCTGTTTTTCCCTGCCCATGAAGCAATATAGAAAACAGGTATAACCAAAATCAATGTCAGAAAAGAGACCTTTGTACTTCCTGATTCAACAATAGGCTGATTCAGAATATTTACAAACATTCTTATATATTCATATATTTTTGCGCCAAAGAGCCTGCCTGCCAGAAGGAAAAATACAACAAGATAACCGAATCTTAAAATTCTTCTGGCCCAGAGTTTAATACTCTTTTGAATATTCTCTTTAATACTGGCTTTATCAATCAGTCTCCGTATCCCTGCATTAAACAAACGATAAACAATAAACAAGAGGATTATAGGCAGAAAGAGCTCCAGGAGAAGTTCGAACAGTGTAAAAGGAAGCTCAACCACACCTATTGTAAGGGTAGTCAAAAATATTGTTTTTAATACTTCAGGATAATCCATAAAAATAATTTAGCATAAATGAAGCTGCCTCTCAACTGAAACTTCTATATATTTAAAATTTATATTTTTTTTACTTGACGCAAAGTTATAGAAGTTTAAACTTATGGTATGGGTAATTTAATAGAAGTTGAAATTGAAAATAAATCATATATAAAACTAATTGATCTGGAACAGCCTTCCAAAGGCAGCTTAAAACTCACCACCCTTGTAGATAATCAACCCAGGGTTATTATTAAGATATTTCTTAATAAAGATGGAAGTAGAATACCACTTAAAGAATATGAAGTTGGGCATATCAGACCAGAAGCATCCGGTATCCCAAGATTTGAACTTAACGGTTCATATGACAATAAAAGATTACATCTGACACTTAAGGTTGATGGGAGAAAAACAGAAGACTCCGAAATTAAACTCACACCGTATCTTAGGAATAAATATCTTCCCCTTTATATTATTATTGGTATAATTGCCGCTCTGCTGCTGATTTGGGGAGGGATATGGCTTGTAAGAACTATATTCCAACCAATTGAGGTCCATAAAACAACAAGTAAAGAAGCAGGTACAACTAAAGTCGTAACGCAGCATCAGGAGATAATAAAAATTCCAGAAGTTAAAGAACAGATTATTATGGATCAATCAGATAATGAAAATACAAATAAAATTGATAAATCTATAGTAATTGAAAAAACTTCAATTATAAACAGAACAGTGTATTTCAATCCCAATAATACAACTATCAACAAGGATGCTTCGCTTCTGCTCGAAAAACTACTTGTGGAACTGAAAAACAATACTACTGCTGTAGTTAAAATCTCCGGCCACTGTGCAATGTCAGGAACAGAAAAGGGCAGAGAGGAACTCTCCAGAGAAAGGGCATTTAATATTGCTGCATTTCTAAAACAAAAGGGATGGGATCCTGAAACAGAGCCTGTTGTACGGTGGTATGGAGGAACACAGCCGGTTACAACGGAAGAGGAAGAGATTCATAGGAACAGAAGGGTTGAAATAACAATCGAAATGTAGAGACGCAAGATCTTGCATCTGGACCACGATAAATCAATATGTGTCTTTTACGATTCAACAGGATATGAATAGATTCTTTCGTTCCTGTCCTTGAACACCACAGCAGTTTCAGTGATTTCCTGGATGTAGGATTCAGTCAAAGGAACTTTTCCTCCCCCTCCCGGCAGATCAACAGCAAAAATGGGAAGAGCCAGACCGGATATTCTGGATCGAAGCTCTTTCATAAGTTCCAGCCCCTTTGTTATCGGCACCCTTAAATGGCTTGTTCCTGCAGCCAAATCGCCCTGAAACAGATAGTATGGTTTCACACTACAGCGAAGGAGTTCCTGAAAAAGCTCCGCCAGAACATCCACACTGTCATTTACAGACTTAAGTAGAACTGCCTGATTAAATACTGGAATACCCTTATTTACCAGTAAGCTGACAGCCTGTCTGCTTTTGTCTGTTAACTCCCGGGGATGGTTATACTGTGTAATAAAAAAAAGAGGTTTATATTTTGAAAGTAAATCTGTTAAAGAATCTGTAATTCTGGAAGGAAGAACAACAGGCATCCTGCTTGCCATGCGGAAAACTATATCCGGTCTGGATTCTTTGAAAATAGAGAGAAGTTCGTCCAGCTTACTGTTATCCATAATAAGAGGATCTCCTCCTGATATTATTATCTCCTTTACTTCCAAATGGGATCGCAGATATTCAGCAGCTCTATGGATCTCTTTTCTTGTCAGAGGGGGAGGATCGGTAGATAAATAATCCCTGCGAAAACAATGCCGGCAATACATTGCACAGGTGTCAGAAGCCAGGAACAGAACCCTGTCCGGATATCTGTGAATCAGTCTTTCGGTAACTTTATAACTATTCTCCCCAAGGGGATCATCTGTTTCACATGACAGAGTTATATGCTCACCTGCCTGAGGCATAAACTGCCTTCGTATTGGATCGTCCGCATCAGAAAAAGCCAGTCCAAAGTAATTCTTCGGCACAGAGATTCTAAATCTGTCTGATTCTTTTTTAAAATAATCTTCTTCTGTTAGAGAAAGCTCAAAATCTACAGGAAAATCAGCAACAGACCGGTAACACTCTGATAGTTGTTTCTTCCACTCACCGGTCTCTGATTCTCTCATTTTCTTAATTTACAGTTTTCTGCACATAAACCTGGGAAATGTAACTCTTCTCGTAGGATTCTATCGCTTTAACCCATCCAAGGAATTTTTCTGCTTCAGCATGACTGGCATATGGCCCCATTCTAACACGGTAATAATCATCACTACCTACAGTTTTTATTGATACCAGATTAGACAAACCTTTATCTGAAAGAGACTTACTTGCATTTTCAGCCATGGATCTACTGGTAAAAGATCCAGCCTGTATCCAGTACTCAAGAACATTAACTACCCGTGGTGCCGGAGCAGCTACTTCAGAAACACTTTTTTGTTCTACCTTTGCAGGTTCCTGCCTTACAACAGGAGCACTTACAACAGGAGTACTTACAACAGAAGAAGTGGTATCTTCACCGACTTCCTCCAACTGATCATCAGTAACCAGACTTATATCAGATTTTCCATCTTCGTTTTCACCATAAACGATAGAAAACCCCTCTTCTCCATCTGAAGAAGACTCAACCAATCCGGGAAAATCCTCCCCCTTTCTTACCCACTCAACAGGATCAAAATCTATAGAAGCTGCCTCCTGATCATTTGATGGAGTGCTATCTTCTGCTGCGGCAACTCTTCCAGGATAAAACCATACAACTCCGGCTATAGATACTATAAAAAGAAATAAAGTTACTGATAACAAGATCCACAGTATTTTTTTCTGTTCCATTTCTACACTCTCTCTTCAAACATGTCTATTAAAGTATTAACTTCCATTTCCAGACCAGATCTGGTTTTCATGTTTTGTATAATATGAATATCGACATCTTCCACCCAGTATTTAGCATCTAGTTTACGTTGACCGTAAATACGCTTTAAAATTTGAAGCAATGGGATTTTATCTCTACCCATTGCACGTTTAATCCGGATAAAGAGATCAGATTCAATCCATAGGACAGAATCACACAAACTATTTAACCCCATATGGTGCAGTATTGCAGCATTAATAAGTATATTTTTGTCTTTGTTATCTTTTATTTCCTGTTTACAACGATCCACCATTTCAGGATGAATGATAGATTCAAGATGACCCAGGGAAGCTCTACTGTTAAAAACAATGGAACCAAGTTTTTTTCGATCAATACTTCCATCTTTATATAAAATGTCCTGACCAAAAATTTTTACTATATCATTTCTCATCTTTACAAGTGCATCATGGCCAAAACGATCCACATCCAGCTCATACCAGCCCCTGTCAGTAAAAACCTTACCTGCCATATTTTTGCCGGAACAATATTTTCCGGTTAATCCCAGAACCACTTAATGAAAATCTCCCCAGCTTTTACCAGTCTCAATACTAATACGTAATGGTATACTTAAAGTTACAGCAGCTTCCATCTCTTCTTTTACAAGTTTTTCCATTATTGTAAGTTCAGAATCGGGAACTTCAAAGATAAGCTCATCGTGTACCTGAAGTATCATTCGTGAATTAAGGTTCTCTTCCCTGAGTCTATGGGCAAGTTTCAACATTGCCAGTTTTACAATATCTGCAGCAGAACCCTGAATAGGAGTATTAACTGCCATTCGCCGGGCACCCGATTTCTCAGTCTTATTCCTGCTGTTTATACCGGGAATAAACCGCTCCCGCCCCATGAGAGTACTGACTTTTCCGGTTTTCTCTGCATCAGCAATAATCTTATCCATAAAGATACGAATATCGCTATACTTGTCAAAATAAGATTTTATAAAATTTTCTGCTATTGCTCTGGGGATTCCAAGATCTCTTCCAAGTCTGAACGGTGACATTCCATACATAACACCAAAATTAATAGTTTTTGCAATTCTACGGTCATCTTTTGTTATTTCTTCTACGGGTTTATCAAAAATAAGAGCACCTGTTTCACTGTGAATGTCATTCCCGGACATGAAAGCTTTCTTCAAAGCAGAATCTCCGGAAAGATGAGCAAGAACAACCAGCTCAATCTGTGAATAATCAGCACTTAGCAAGGTGTAACCATCTTCAGCGATAAAAGCTGATCTGATCCGACGGCCATCCTCTGATCTAATAGGTATATTCTGTAAATTCGGATCTCTGCTCGACAGTCTTCCTGTTGCTGTTCCAGTCTGATTGAGGTTTGTATGAACCCTTCCCGTTTCTGAATTTACATATTCCGGCAGAGCATCTACATAGGTTGACTGTAATTTCATAAGTGTACGGTATCTTAGAATCATTTCCGGAACAACATCTTCTTTTGAGAGAATTTCAAGTACACTTGAATCTGTTGAATAGCCGGTCTTTGTTTTCTTCACAGGTTGAAGCTTTCGTTCTGTAAAAAGTATCACCTGAAGCTGCTTCGGTGAGTTTATATTAAATTCTTTTCCACATTCTATGTAGATATCATCCTGAAGCCGCGCAAGTTTTTCTCTCAATTCTATTCCAAATTTATCTAAAGCGCTTGAATTGAGCTTTATTCCATTGAACTCAATATCTGCAAGTATCTGAATCAGAGGCATCTCCAGATCATAGAAAATCTTCTCAAGGTTTCTACTCTTTAACTCTTTTGAAAATCGTTCATAGAACCGGAAGGTAATATCTGCATCCTCAGCTGCATAAGGAGCGGATGTCTCCAGGCCTACATCAGGAAATAAACTACCTTTAGGAACAATATCCTTATATTTGATTGTCGAATAATCAAAAAGCCTCTCTGCCAGAAAATCCATACCGTATCCGGAAGCAGCCGTATCAAGAATCCATGCAGCAACCATTGTATCAAAAGCAAGATTACTAACCTGAACGCCCCATTTTTTTAAAACCTTGTAATCATATTTAAAATTATGGCCTATAAGTTTGAGCTCTGAATCACTGGTAATATCAATTATACGAGTTTTAACTTCATCTTCATCTAAATAAGTTTCTCCGCCTGCATAGAGAGGAATATAGCAGCCCCTGCCGGAGGAAACAGACAATGAAAATCCAACAGGTGAAGCTTGCATAGAATCAATATTATCTGTTTCAATATCAAGGGCAAACCACTTATTTTCCTTTACAAGAGATACCCATTCATCTAATTTCTGAAGAGTAAA
>JAUVLL010000313.1 GCA_030600745.1 Spirochaetaceae bacterium
CTCCTTCCTTATATATAAATATTTTAAAAAACTACCTGATTGAAAACATTCTGAACAATAAACAATGCGATAAAAGCAACTGCTGCTGCAATAACAGGAGTTGCTATCCAACCTGCACTTATTCTACCCAGAATCTTTAAATTGAGATTCCTTCCACCCTTAGCAATGCCAATTCCTATAACGGCGCCTACAATTGATTGAGAACTGGAGACCGGTACCAGAGGAAAAGACGGCAGGTTGTTAGAAACAAGAAGATCCTTTAGACCCTTTGATGCAAATAAAAATAAAACAATAGAACTTGAAAGAACTACAACAAAAGCTGTAATTGGAGATAGTTCATATATACCTGCACCAACTGTCATCATTACTTTTTTAGAATAGGTAAATACACCAACTGCAATCGCAACACCTCCTATAAAAAACAGCTGCTGCACACCATTGAGAGTAAAAACCCCGCTAAAAGAAATATCTTTAAACATTCCTGCAGCACTCTCTACAAAAACACCCATTACATTTGCAATATTGTTGGCACCTAAACTGTAAGAACCAAACGCACCTGCAGCAAGGAGAGCAATTCTTGTCATTCCATCAAGACGAATTAAGTGAACTTTCCAGTGTTTTAAAACAAAGGAAACAATGAAATACAGAATAATTGCAACAATTGCTGACAGTACTGGTGAAAACACCCATGTTCCAACAATCTTTGTTAAAGCTTTCATATCAATAACTGATCCGGAAAAAAGATTCCAGCCTATTATTGCCCCTACAATAGCCTGGGAGGTTGAAACCGGCAAAGCTGCCTTTGTCATCCAAAAGACCGAGAGGGCTGCTGCAAGAGCCACAGTAAAAGCCCCTGCCAGTTCACCGATAGCGCCCAGTTTACCAAG
The DNA here is from genome assembly GCA_030600745.1 of Spirochaetaceae bacterium. Taxonomy (GTDB): domain Bacteria; phylum Spirochaetota; class Spirochaetia; order B11-G9; family B11-G9; genus JAJRQE01. The sequence continues at coordinate 888 of JAUVLL010000313.1, forward strand.
GGTATGGGAAGCCCCGCTACCACTTATAACAGCTCCCAGAATAACAAAAACACTGCAAATCAGAGCAGCTTTTTTAAAACTAACCATCCGTGTTCCAACTGCGGTACCCCAGACATTGGCAGCATCATTGGAACCGAGAGACCAGCCCAAAAATAATCCACTGGATAAAAATATAATTATTGTTGACATCCGGACCTACCTATATACTTCTTTTTATAGTGTAGATATCAAGACGATCTGCTACATCTTCCGCTTTATCTGCAAGGAGCGAGATCCTTTCTGCAAAATATCTCATATGAACCTTCAGGCTTAATTTATCAATAAAATCACCTTCAAAAACTTTTCTCATTATTCGATGTTCAATTTTGTCAGCCTCATGTTCCCAAAAATGGACCTTTACAAGACAATCCGCTACTTTTGTAATTTCTCTAAAAAAAGCCCTGGCAGCGGAAACAAGTTCTGCTACACATTTTGTTGATGCAGCAGTAAGTTCTATAAAGTCATCTTTTAACTCAGGCCACACCTTTGGTTTTTCAATTGAAATTCGAATCATAACCATTTCCGCTGTATCGATAACATCATCCATAGTTTCAAGTAAACCCAGAACATCTCCTCTGGCATCCGGAATGAGTAATTCTTTATAGAGCTTATATTTTATATCCCGTCTTATCTCGTCACTTTCACTTTCCAGCTTTTGCATTTCTATAGATCTTTTTTCAAATTCTTCCTGCTTGCCTTCAAAGTACTCTTTTAAACCAGCTTCAAAAATTAAACTTGACTTTAAGATATTTTCCAAATATTTATCTATATTACCCTCTATAGATTTCGCCCGATTGAATAACATGCACACTCTCCTGAATCTCTCTATTTTTTGTACTATAATAAAATTGTTGAAACATTTAGTCTAATAAATTATAATTATTGCAGTTATAACTTAAACTTATAACTGGAATATTAATTTCCAAAGGCAATGACAATGGATTTGTACAAGCTTAAATCATTCTATACTGTAGCCAGACTGGGCAGTTTCAGTCGGGCGGCTGAAACTCTATTCCTTACACAACCGGCAGTCAGTGCACAGATTAAAGATCTTGAATATGAATATAAAGCTAAACTGTTTGACAGAGTAGGCAGAAAAATAAAACTCACAAGGGCAGGTGAAACCCTGATAAATTATGTAAAAAACATTCTGGATATCTATGAAGAATCTCATTCTGCAGTAAACATGCTGAAGGATGTAATGGATGGATCTATAAAACTGGGAACAAGTGTACTTCCGGGAGCAAGATTGCTGCCTACCATTATCTCTTATTTTAAAAATGACTTCCCGGATACTACCTTCTCTATAAAAACACAAAAATCTGCTTCTGTAGTGGAATCTATTAAACAGAACCATTTTGATCTGGGTCTGATAGTCAGCAGTGAGTGTAAATTGAACAAACAGGAATTAATCGAAAGGGTTCTTTACAAAGACAGAATAGTGATTGGTGTAAGTAATAATCATCCTCTGACAATTAGAAAAAGTATAACTGTTAATGAACTTTCCAATATGCCGTTGATTGTTTCCCTTAAAAACACTGTTTCAAGACAGGCTCTGGACAGACTTTTCCACCAATACTCAATTCCATTCAAAATAGCCTATGAAATTGAAAGCAAATCGATGATTAAAACAATGGTGGAAAATAACCTGGGTATCTCTTTTTTCAGCACCCTGGAGATAAGAAAAGAGGTTGAATCGCACTGGATGCATACCCTGGAAATAGAAGGTGATCCGCTTTACAGATATACTCATGTTATCTATCATAAAAATCATGAACTTTCCCCTACTGCAAAAGCATTCTATAATTTTATGTTTGATCCTGAGAAACAGGTAGAATTCTTAAAAGATAATGAGTCTGTTCAAACAGACTGTACCGATTGAACGGATTTTTAAAACCTGAACACTATTCTTACCAAATACCTTTTCCATATCTTTTATATAGGATTTAACCTCATTATCAGGCAGGAACACCTGGATTGTTCCGGCAAATCCCCCTCCATGGACCCGGCAGGTGCCTTCACCAATTTCATTTAGGTACTTTTCGGTAAGTGCCAAAGCAAGTGAAATACCCTGCTCCTTAACATTCTTTACAGTATAGATATTCTGCAGCCATTTAAAAGAGGAATTACCGGAAGCTTCAACCAATTTAAGAAAACCTGGGAAATCCCCGGATTCCAATGCAGTAACTTCATTCATAACACGTTCATTTTCCTGAAAAAAATGTAAGCTGCGCAAAACAGCTCTGTCCCCTAACTGCTCTCTTATATATGGTATCTTTTTTAGAAATACGTCCATAGGAACTTCACGAAGAACTTCTTTATTAAATAACTGTGCAACAGATTTCATCTCGAAGGGTGCAGCCGAATAATCCTCAGTCAGATCGGTGTGATTTCCTCCTGTATCGACAACCAGCAAACTGTATTCCTGTTCATCAAAATCAAAATCTACCTTCTTAACAATTGCAGCTCCGGAATCCTTAAAATCGATGGCAATAATACCCCCTACTGCACAGGCCATTTGATCCATTAAACCGGAGGGTTTACCAAAATAAACATTTTCTGTGTACTGGCCTGTTTGTGCAATAATCTCTGATTCAATTCTATTATTGTTAAACAAAGAATTGAAAATTGATCCAAGTAATACTTCAATAGAGGCTGATGAACTTAAACCGGAACCTGGAAGAACGTCACTTGCAATACAGGCAGTGAATCCACCGATGGTATATCCCAGCTGTATAAATCGTGCGGCTATACCCCGAATTAATGAAGTTGTTGTTCCCTGCTCTTCAGGAACAGGTTCCAGTTGAT
>JAUVLL010000247.1 GCA_030600745.1 Spirochaetaceae bacterium
CTTCATAATTTAATGCAGATGTTATCACAGCAAAAGAGAGTGTTCAATTGATCTTAATGCATTTTATGATATACTCCTCTGTATCTTGAATATTAAACTATTACTTATTGTTCCTGTAATAATGGGATTTACATATTGTTCTACTTCTCCTGCTGATATTGGTTCGACAGATACGGATATATCATATTCTGTTGATCATGAAGCGTCTGTTCTTGAGACTGCCCGTGTTATGGTAGAAGACGGGTCTCTGTCTTCTCTTGGTCAGGTAATAGCTCTTTTAGAAGACGAAAGTGCAGGGAGTACAGAGCAGGGGGAAGTTCTTAAATTTGTTGCTGCAAGCCTTCTCCAGATGGTCTACCCTTATTCAGAGGCTTCAAACATCCAGATTTCCGGTCCAAAATCAGGTGTGCTTACATCAATAGTAGAAAATGCGAAAAAAGGAATTATTATTGACATTCCTAATAAGGATGTCAGTTTTTTTACATTATTATTATCTTCAACAGCAGCTTTATTTACTGATTCAGATGCTGTTATTAATAGATCTCTGGAAATTCTGGATACTATATACACTTCTGAACCCGTATTTTTTTTACCAATTTATATTAGATCGTATTTATTTGAGAAGCAAAAATCATTTACTAAGGCGCTTGACGGGTATTATGAGGCAAGAAAACTGGACGGGAAAAGTTATCCTGCCGGGATGGGTATAGTCCGGATTCTTAACCGGAATGAGGAATACAGGGAGGCATTTTCTCTGATCGATAAAATTTACGAACTATACGGAGATCATGTAAAGGTTCTTTATCTTTATATTGATACTCTTATTGGATACAACAAACTTGAAAAGGCCTTTCTCCTGGTTTCTGATTCTCTTGCTGTAAACCCGGATGATATGATCATGACCATTAAATATGCTGATATTCTTCAAAAGCGGGGGCAGAATACCCAGGCACTTCGTATGCTCAAAGTAATTGAGTCTGTTGCCGGCCAATCGAAAGACAGTGTACGAATTCACAGTTCTGTTCTAATAAATGAAAAGAATTATAAACAGGCTGCAGCTCTGTTAGTGGATGTCCTGAAGGATTATCCTAATGATTCCGAACTGCGTGTCCTCTATGCCGGTCTTCTTCTTTTAACCGGTAAGGAAGGAGAAGGCCGTATTTATCTGGAGGGTAATCTTGAGGCAAACCCGGACAGCCTTGGCAGTCTTGTTTTGTTGACTAAAGAAGCTATGTCTGCAGAAGACTGGGTACGGGCAGCTGAATTTGTTGAAATGGTTCTGGAAAAAGAGAGTTCAGATCAATATCTGCGTTATGCTATGGAAATATATCAAAATCTGGGTAACTATTCAAAAGTATTTAATTTCAGCACCAGAATTATTGAGGAAGGTCAGCCATCATATTCAGATTATACTGCATATATAAATCTACTTCTAAGAGAAGGTAAGGTGAAAGCTTCTCTGGAGATAATAAATAGATGGATTAGAGCAAGCAGCAACCCGGTAGACAAAAGCCATTTTTATTATTTAAAGAGTATTGCACAGACAGATATCACGGCAAAACTGGACAGTCTGCGCCAGTCTCTTTTTGAGAATTTGCAGAATCTGGATTCAATAGTAGCTATTGCAGATGCCTATTATAAACTGGGTGAAAAGCGTAAATCATATCGCTATCTTAAACAGGCTTTAATTATAGCCCCGGATAATGATTATATAAGGGAGCGTCTTCGAAAACTGGAAAAGGAGCTTTAGAATGATCTGTCTTACACTTATGGAAAGTTCTATCGAATTAAACTTAATGGTAGTTGAGAGGAACAGACATCTTATTGATATGGCTGAATTAAGGCTCGATATGCTTATTGATCCGTTGGAGGCAGATCCCTGTATTGTTAAATCAGAATTTCAACTTCCCTTGATTATTACTTATCGAAAAAAGATTGACGGCGGCAAATATGAGGGAATCGAATCATATAGAGGTGATATTCTTTATTCCTATGCAAAGTGTGGTTTTGATTTTATTGACCTTGAGATGGGGAGTGTATTTCCTGAAGTTGAAGAGGCTGCCCTGAGAAAGGGAACAAGGATAATACGCTCCTATCATAATTTTAAAGAAGTACCGGATAATCTTGATACTATTATAAGGGAAATCTCATCAAAATCCGGTGAAATACCAAAAGCAGCAGTCTATTGCGGCAGCAGTAAAGAAGTCTTTAAATTTTTTAAAGTTTTTGAAAAAACCAAAGATATCAAAGATAAGATTGTACTGGGTATGGGGGAGTTTGGATTACCTTCAAGAATACTGTATAAACAACTGGGTTCAATAATCTCATACTGTTCCAATTCCGGTAATTCAGGAGCACCGGGCCAGTTAACCCCCGGGGATATGAAGAATTTATATCGTGCAGATGAGATAAATAATTTAACATCTGTTTATGGAATTATTGGGAATCCCGTCATGCACTCCCATTCTCCGCAACTTCACAATAAAGCGTACAAAAGAGCTGCTATAAATGCAGTTTATCTTCCATTCCTGGTAGACGATTTAGGCAATTTTCTCAATCTTGCAGCTTTTCTTAATATAAAGGGTTTTTCGGTGACTGTACCGTATAAGGTTGATATACTGAATTTCCTTGGTGAACAAAGTCCGGAGATTGAGAAAATAAAGTCCTGCAATACAGTTTCCAGAAAAGGCAGAGTATGGAAGGGGTATAATACCGATCTGGATGGATTCCTTATACCTCTGCTTTCAAAGATTAAAACTGCTGGTTTGAAGAATGGTGGTTTAAAGATCGGCAGTATAAAAAAGGGGGCTGTAATCGGTGCGGGCGGTGCGGCAAGAGCAGTTATAACTGCCTTACAGAGCCTGAATATTGAAATTACCATATTTAACCGTTCAGAAAGCAGAGGGGCAGAACTTGCCGCTGAAACAGGTGTTTCTTTTTTCCCTCTAACTCGAATAGATCTTCTCTCAGATTTTGATATTATAGTTCAGACAACAACTGTAGGTATGATCCCGGAGGTAGATAGTACTCCTTTGCCGGAATATAAATTTAGAAAAAATCAAATTGCATACGATATTATCTACACACCTCTGGAAACGAGGTTCCTGAAAAATGCAAAATCAGCTGGATCTGTTACTATCGGGGGGATGGCAATGCTGAAGACTCAGGGAATTCGGCAGTTTGAAATTTTTACAGATCGACAGTTTCCTTCGGAGGAGCAAAAAGGGAGCTCTTAAGCCTTTTTACCTTACTCATTTTTCTAACAATAAGCTGAATATTTTTTTCCTCAGGTAAGGATATTGCATTTAGTAAAAGATCTTCCTGTGATTTATCAAAATCTACCGGTTTTACCAGATAGGTAGTTAGTTTTTCAATAGGACTGCCGAGAGTAACTTCCAGAAGTTCATTTTTGCTCTCAAGAGTTCTTTCGATAAGTCGTACTTTTCCAATATAATCCATTCCGGAAGCTTCTGTTTTCTCATTGCGAATATTTCCTTTTTGTATTTGATCAGGGTATAGGATCAATTTTTTATCTATTCTTACTTTGAATCCATCCTGCTCATGAGGGCTTAGTTTTAGAGAGTACAGTTTTATGTTTAATTCATTCCTGAAGTCAGAAGTTTCCACAAAAGATACTGAAGAAATTGTCGGTATACGAAGAATATCAGATTCTTTCAATATTTCCATTTTATGAAATATTGCTGTGCTTTCACTGACGGAAGTGTTTTTCTGTATACCCGGAACATTAATACCTGCATTTTCGATAATTATTCTCCATTCTTTAACATTTTCTGAATCCATTAGATATATTCCATCAGCCAGTTCACGAAGAATATAAGGGTGCAGTTTCTGCAGATGTTCAATTATCATACGTTTATCGGAGTTTACAGTGAGAATAATCCCTTCATACAGGTGAACCCTGTTGTAATCTTCTTCCCACGATTCTACAGATACAGAAATATTCTGGGGAACTGGTCTTTCGCTTAATTTTTTCAGGTTTTCGATTATATTGCCGGAATGTAATTTACAGTCATGTCCTCTTGTGTAGGAACTTCTGTTTAATTCAAAATCAGGATAAAGATCAAATTTTTTGATTTCTGTAACACCTGCGAATTTAACACCATCTTTTAAACTAATCCATGGCTTTACGGTAATATCAAAGCTTGGTTGGACTATCAAAGGAGGTTCTGCATTACCCTTTAAAGAAAGGTGACTTTTTAAATGGGGATTAACAACATATCTTTTACCCGAAAATACCAGAAATTTAAGGGAAATCAGCGAATCCAGAATTGAATCAGGATTTAAATAGTCTACACTGGATTTTTTAATAATCAGTAACAGTAATTTTTTTATACTCTTCAATGTAAAGCTTTTATTCTCAGGTATGGTGTTAATGAGTCTATCGATCAATTCTGACAGTTTTATAGTTAGATTAATTGGATTACCATTTCCTGTGGAGGCAGCAGCATAGAGCATATATCGTTGTTTAATATTGAGCTCGCTGAATTCAAGCAGATTATCTTCCAATAGAACTATTTCATCCGGATTTTGATTGATAATTGATAAATCCTGCAGGGTCTGAAGCAGAATGTCAAGATGTGTCCCTGTTTTTTCAGTGGTTGAGAGGTCAGGGAAAATCCTTTTGATTTCATCTGAAGCTTTCTTTTTAATGGTCCCGTCAAGTTTAAGAATATCGGGGGTTTTATATAAAAAAGAGATAAATGCAATTACAAGTGCATCAGTAAACCATATATCCGGATATTTCCCATTAGGACAATCCATTGACGGAAATAGCAGATCTGTATCAAAAACTTTGCTTTTAAAAAGTTCTTCAAATATCGGACTGATTCTAATTCTTCCGCTTTCAGCATCTCTGTAAATAAGTAGTCGTTCCTCAAGATTTAAAAGCAGATGATGAATTGACATAAACGATCTTTCATTACCGAGGAAATCATGAAGTTCGTGTAAATTAGTACCTGAGAGGAAATTAATAGAAGTAAGAAGCAGCGCATCTTCTTTGTCTATCATACTTAATACTCTCTCTTCTGTTCCCTCCCGGAGGAGAAAATTAGCGAGAGAATCGATTAGTGAATGTTTATTGAAAGGAGTCTGGAGCTTTCCCAGATAGTTTCGCATAATTGCAAAAAACTCATCATCCGGCAGGGCTACCATCATCATCTTCCATTGATTTGTTGTAATCAGCATAGTCCTCTATTATATCCTGATAACTGGTGCTCTGCA
>JAUVLL010000176.1 GCA_030600745.1 Spirochaetaceae bacterium
GGAAAACTGTCCGCCATTCATCGATGTTCCTGTAACAAACATATCAAGAAAGGTATTAGGGTCCTGATAGTCTCCAATCCATCCTGCTCTGGCAACCTGAAACTCATGCTGTCTTCTCGATGTAAGATAGGTTTTCCATTCCTGGTTAACCAACTCAACATCTATTCCAAGATTTTCAAGCCACTGCTGCTGAATATACTCACCAATTTTTTTGTGACCTTCAGAAGTGTTGTAAAGAATTTCAACTTCAGGAAACCCTGCTCCGTCGGGATACCCGGCTTCAGCAAGAAGGGCCTTTGCAGCTGCAATATCTTCTCTGTTTCCTGTAACTCCAGGATAACCGGTCATGCCGGGAACCATTGAGTATGCAGGAATCTGTCCGCCCTTGGTTACTTTCTCTACAAGGTCCTTACGGTTAATAGCCATAGTAAGGGCCTTTCGAACTCTGGCGTCTGTAAAAGGTTCTGCTTCTACATTAAATACATAGTAGTATGTTCCAAGGTAAGGAACGTTATGATAATCATCTCTAAGTTTAGCAGAATCAATCATATCAAGAGGAACTGTAGTCATCCAGTCAGTTTCACCATTCAGGAACATATTGTAACCGGTGTTGTTGTCATCTACAGGTAGGTATGTAACTCTTGAAAGACTGACAGCGTCTTTGTCCCAGTATGTATCATTAGGAACTGCAGAAAGTTCTTCCTGAGGTTTCCATGTATCAAGGATAAAAGGACCGTTTCCTACAAAGTTCTCAGGACTTGTCCATGCATCGCCAAACTTTTCAATTGCATGCATTGGAACAATTGCAAATGAATAATGAGGAAGAGCACCTTCTACATATGGAAGAGGACCGACAAGGGTCATTTCAAATGTATAATCGTCTACAGCTCTAATTTTTACTGCTTCAGGTCCTGCTTCTCCAGCATTGTATTCACCGGCACCGGCAATAAACATTGATGGGAACCATGCATATGGAGCAGCAAATTCAGGATCCAGCATTCTTAGCCAGGAATCAACAACAGTCTGAGCAGTTATTGCCACACCGTCTGACCAGGTAGTTTTTCTAAGTTTAAAAGTATAAGTAAGTTTGTCTGCACTTACAGTCCAGCTCTCTGCTACTCCGGGAATACCTTCAGCTGTTTTGCCGTCATAAGCCAGGAGACCTTCAAAAATCGATTCATAAATTCGATGTTCAGGTACACCTGAAATTAAATGCGGATCGAGAGATTCAGGTTCCGCACCATTTACAATAATAAACTCAGCACCTGCTGCTTTTTCTTCTTTATCACCACCAGCAAATACTGTAAATGCAACTGTGATCATGAGAAGCGTGATCAATAGTTTTTTCATATTTTCTCCTTTAGTAAATTTTATTATGGTATAGTTTAAATCATAAAAGGATGACATGCAACTGAATTTATGGGGTAATGTTAAAATACTCACAAATTTCCAGCATTTACTGCCATAGTAGTGAAATAAACAGAAAACCCCCTGGCTTCCAGAGTAGAATTTAGTATAGAACCCATTCCTGGAAGTTCAAAAATTATTCTTTCTGCTTCAAGGAGTACTGCATTTTTCGAAAAATCATCAATTAATTGTCTGGCAAGGCCCATTCCTCTGAACTTTTCTTCTACCCAAATAACATTTGCAAATGCAATAATGCTTTCAGTATCTCCTATTTTAAATATTCCACCTTTAATACTCCCTGCAAACTCACCATCCAGTGTTTCTGCACAGATAGATACAGGCGTATTACAGGGAAGTGTCAGCCATGAATTATTTTTACTAATAAGATATTCTGCAATATCAGCTTCCTCGCTACCCAGACTCTCGCGAATAGATTCCTCAGATTTCTCTCTAACAAGATTTTTCCACTTGTAACAGTCCACATTAAAAATAAAATCTGTCAAAATAAGATTTTCTGTTTCATCTGTGTTCTCATCAATATCATTGTATTTCAATATCTCACTGTTTATATTGTACCATTCAATTACTCTGGATCGCATAACATTCTCTTTATGCAGATACCATTGCTGCGAGAGAGATTCATTTTCCTTTATAGTGTTCTTGAAATTTCGAAAAGCACCTCTCCCTGCAGACAGCACCTTTCTAAGAGCTTCCTTATAAACAGGGTTATGCAGAGCTTCAGTAAAACTCTCCATTAACTGAAAACCATCAGTCGGCAGCCAGTCCGGTACAGGAATTACATAAGAATCAATATCATTATCCTCATATTCTTCGTAGGCCTCCGTTTCGGAGAGAACACTACCTGTTTTAATATCCACACAATATTCGTCGGACTGGTTCTCCATTCCAAAAATTATCATATCGATAATCTCCGGAGTTAATTGAAATAAGATCCTTCCCATATGATTGCCTCCAATCGTACCAAAACAGAGGGCAGGCGCAAGGCCTGCCCCTACAATGTTATTTTAGATAACTATTGATGAAAAGGTCAAGATTTTAATCCTTCCAACCGCTTGACTGTTTATTTCATAAGTACGATATTCTACTGATAGAGTTTAGTAAGTATATCACAAGAGGCTGGTCGCCAACAAGTTGGCCTGGTCGGGACTTCGTCCCTGCTCGGCTATGCAACCTGGCTGCTCGCCTATGCAACCAGAGGAGAGGTAATATGAGTATTATTGAATTTATTGAAGCTCGTGAAATCCTGGATTCCAGAGGTAACCCAACAGTAGAAGTTGATGTTATTCTGGAAGATGGATCTATGGGTCGTGCGGCTGTTCCTTCAGGAGCATCAACAGGAATCCACGAAGCAGTTGAACTCAGAGATGGAGATAAAGACCGTTTTATGGGTAAAGGCGTATTAACTGCAGTAGACAATGTCAATAACATTATAGCTGCAGAACTTATCGGCCTCGACTCCCTTGATCAGGTGGATATTGACCGCACTATGATCGAGCTGGATGGAACCGAAAACAAAAGTAAACTTGGAGCCAATGCAATACTTGGAGTTTCCATGGCTGTATCAAGAGCTGCTGCAGATCATCTTGGCATTCCCTTATTCAAGTATCTGGGATCATACCATACATCAACACTGCCTGTTCCTATGGCAAACATCCTGAATGGAGGATCTCATGCAGATAACTCTGTAGATTTTCAGGAATTTATGGTAATGCCTGTGGGTGCTACCAGTATAAGGGAAGCAGTTCGAATGATTGCCGAAGTTTTTCATAACCTTAAGGGAATACTCAAAGGGAAGGGGTATAATACCAACGTTGGAGATGAAGGAGGATTTGCTCCAAACCTTAAATCCAACGAAGAGGCCTGTGAAGTAATATTGGAAGCTATTGATAAAGCAGGATACAAAGCTGGAAAAGATATTTTTATTGCTCTTGACCCTGCAGCTTCAGAGTTTTACGACACAGACAGGAAAAAATATATTTTCAAGAAATCTGACGGGAGAGAACTTTCATCTGAAGAGATGGCAACATACTGGGACGAATGGGTCGATAAATACCCAATAATCTCTCTGGAAGACGGTATGGCAGAAGACGATTGGGAAGGCTGGGAAATTCATACCGAAAAGAGTGGCAAGAAAGTGCAGATTGTTGGTGATGACCTGTTTGTAACCAACACAAAACGTCTTGAAAAGGGAATAGACATGGGTATTGCAAACTCAATACTTATAAAAGTTAACCAGATAGGAACCTTGACCGAAACATTTGAAGCCGTTGAAATGGCAAAAAGAGCGGGTTATACAGCAGTAGTTTCCCACAGATCCGGTGAAACAGAAGATAATTTTATCGCAGATCTTGTTGTAGCCCTCGAAACAGGACAAATTAAAACAGGATCCATGAGCCGGTCTGACAGGATTGCAAAATACAACCAGCTTATGAGAATAGAGGATTACCTGGAAGGTACAGCAACATATCCTGGTATTAAAACATTTTATAATTTAAAGAAATAACAATAAGTATATCAAAACAACATTGTAGGGACGGCCACAAGGGTTTGCATGTAAACCCTTGTGGCCGCGGCCCTACGTGTATCATCAATAATCAATATTAAATCCGGTGTATACACCCTGATGTGGGACAGAAGTAATATCCAGAGAGGTCACATGTGCCATAGAAGGGCCCTTTCTGCACCATCTGATAAAATTATCTACAGAAGCAGCTTCACCCTCACAGTAAATCTGAACAGTTCCATCCCACTCATTCCGAACCCAGCCGGATACTCCGAAACGAACTGCTGCCTGTATTGTTGAATATCGAAAACCGACACCCTGCACTCTGCCATGAACTTTTATTTTCAATGATTTGGTTTTCAAGTACCTAAATGATCTTTAATGAGCTCTGAAATTTGGTCATAATCATAGGGTTTGTATATTACATCAAATGGTATCGAGAATTCAGGGCGAAGAAATCCGCTGGTTATTATTATTCTTTTATCACTGCAGTATCTGTCAAGAAACTTAATCCAATAGTCACCACCAAGAATTTGCATACGATAATCTGTAATTATCATACTTATTTCATGATCAAGAAGCTGCTTGATTGCACTTACACCATCAGATGCAACTAAAATACTATAGCCCTTCTTTTGAAGAAAATCTCTTAGTGTTAATCGAACAGAATCCTCATCCTCTACAAGAAGTACATAAGCTTTGACTGTATCGGGCACTATAAAGTCCTCGCTTTTAAAAGATCTCTAAGAGCTGTAATAAGATTATCAAAATCCAATGGCTTTGTAAAAAAAGCATCAGCTCCCTCTGACAGGATTTTCTCTTCCTCGAAGGAATCATTTAACCCACTGATCGATATGACAATAGGATTATTAAGATCTTTATCTTCCTTTATTTTTGTGCAAAGAAGATGGCCATTAACACCCGGTAAATCGATATCCAAAATTACTGCATCCGGTTTTTCAGAAATAAGAAGCTTCCCTGCTTCAAATCCATCAAAAGCCTGAAGGACATCAAATTCCTCAAGTTTTCTTGAAAAAATCAACTTCATCATCTCATTCAGATCTTTATCATCATCTATAATTATCACTTTTTTCTTTTTATTAAGCTCTGAAACAACACTGGTAAGCTCTTCAGGTATTCGCATACCACGGTCATTAAGAAATTCAATAAGATCTTCAGAATAGATCCGGTACTGACCACCTGGCGTAGTAAATGCTTTAAGATGATTATTTTTTATCCAGTTTATGGCAGTCTGATTGACAACTCCACAGATATTGGCAACTTCCAAAGCTGAAAAAATTCTAACTTTTTTAACCCTTTTTGTCATAAACCATACCCCTTATTATTATGGGAAAATTGCAACAGGAAACCAAAAACACAGGAAGAACTGAACCCCTGGAAAATTCTGGAATTTTCCTGTCTTCCTTCTTCTGTCTCCATTCTCTCTCTGATGAGTATACCAAAAATATCCAATATGTCAACATAAAAGTTTTTTTATTTACTATAATAGCTTTCAATAAACCGGATTATCGATGAGTCATCAAAACCCCTGTTTTTTAAACCTCTAACCAATTTATCTTTGGTAATAGTATTTTTTTCCAAAATTTTCTCTGCTGCCTTCTCAAGAAGTTGATCCAAATCAAGCTCATCCATAAATGGAATTAGATATGCTTTTATCTCACCGGAAGGTACTCCAGCCTTGACAAGTCCTGCATAAAGAGATCTGTAACCTTCAGGATTCTTTCTTAATCTGCTCCCTACCCACGCCTCAATAAAACGTGAATTACTTAAAGAACCCTCATCCTGTAATTCCTCAAGAACTCTAAGAACTATATGTAAATGGAAATCCCTTATCAAAAGCTTCTTTTTTAACTGATATACCGAATGCTCCCTTAATCCAAGCAATTCGAGAGCCTTTTTTTTTGCCAGAATATATTCTGCATGGGGCTTCAATACATTTATCTGTTCTTCTGACAGATACATTCCAGATTCAAGATTATTCTGCAAAACCATTTTATCGGTAACAAAAAAAGAGGAGCCATCGGAAAGGTAAAGCTCTGCTTTACTTTTCCCTGCCCCTCTCCTCGTAATCTTAAGAATAGAAAGTTTAACGTTTTGAGAACTGGAATTTTTTCCTGGCACCTCTTTGTCCAAATTTCTTTCTCTCAACCATTCTGGAGTCCCTGGTCAGGAATCCGTTTGCTCTTAATGCTGCCTTATTTGTATCATCGTACTCTAAAAGAGCTCTGGATATGCCATGTCTGCAGGCACCTGCCTGACCGGAAGGGCCACCGCCCTTTACTGTAATAAGAAGATCATATTTACCTTCAGTTGCTGTCACGCCCAATGGCTGTTTTACAACATATACGAAACTGGGATTCGCAAAATAATCATTAACATCTTTGCCATTAACACTTATCTTTCCATTTCCTTCTCTAAGGAAAACACGGGCAATAGCTGTTTTTCTTCTTCCTGTTCCTAATGCAAGATTTTTAACCACTTTATCTTCTCCTGACCTTAAATTTCGATTACTTCAGGCTTCTGCGCTACGTGCGGATGTTCTGAGCCTGAGTATACTTTAAGATTTGTAAATAGTGTCCTACCAAGTCGACCGTTAGGAAGCATCCCTTTCACTGCATGTTCCATTGGATAAGTGGGTTTTCTTTTAATCATATCCATGAACCGTTCAGCAGTAAGCCCTCCGGGATAACCTGAATGTCTATAGTAGATCTTTCTGGTTTCCTTATTGCCGCTTACTTCAACCTTATCTGCATTAATAACTATTACATAATCCCCAATTTCCTGATTAGGAGCAAATTCGGGTTTATGTTTACCACGTAGAAGATTGGCTGCCTTTACTGCGACACGTCCCAATCTTTTACCGGATGCATCTATAACAAACCATTTTCTTACAACGTCTTTTTGTTTAACAAAAATCGTTTCCATTTCTTTTCTGCCTTTATATTTAAAATCAAACTGATAATGTAACCACTACTTAAAAGTGGAGTGCAGTTTTTCACATTTGGGTGATAATGTCAACATGGTGACAAGCTTCTCAGCAATTCTAATTATGAAG
>JAUVLL010000357.1 GCA_030600745.1 Spirochaetaceae bacterium
TAATCCCATCAGTACCGCTGGAAATTATTCCACCGGCATAACCGCTTCCTTCACCGGAAACATATAAATTGTAAAAACCGGTACACAACCCGGCAGAATCCCTTAATACCTGAACAGGGGCAGACGTTTTGCTCTCCA
Organism: Spirochaetaceae bacterium; assembly: GCA_030600745.1. Lineage (GTDB taxonomy): Bacteria > Spirochaetota > Spirochaetia > B11-G9 > B11-G9 > JAJRQE01. Next base: position 139 of record JAUVLL010000357.1, read on the forward strand.
GTCCCATGATCAGACCTTCATCAAAACCCTTTAGTTTACGTGTAAATACTTTAAGCCCCTCTCTAAGGGACTCACTGATACTGCCCGGAAACATTTCCCAGAGAGGAGCAGGAGTAAGCCCCAGAGGATAACTTGATCCTGAAACAGAAGGGGATGATGATTTATGCAGAAATTCTTTTATACTGCAGGCAGGTGCACTATATCTCTCAAAATAAAAACTTTGCTCAAGATTATGTGTCCAGACAAGTGCCTCTTCCGGGGAAACATCCCATCCAAGTAATTTTGAAAGATTAACACCTGCTACAAGGGCAGAATTAGCAAATTCACCATTTCTTGCGTACTTACTCATCCCATTGACAATATTTATATCTTTATAGGATGCAGCAGGAACAATAGTACCTCCCGGACACATACAGAATGTATATACAGGCAAAAAACCCTCACTGTTTGAAGTAAGTCTGTACTCAGCTGCCTTCACTCCATTTAAAGAGGATACCCCCCACTGAGCTTCATTGATAAGTTCCTGACGATGTTCAACACGTGTTCCCAGAGCATAATTTTTAACACGAAAACCAACACCATGCCGCATAAGCATTCGATATGTCTCATAGGAAGAATGGCCGGATGCTACAATCAGAAAATCAGCCTGATACTCATTATCAGCAGTTTTTACAGATTTTATAGTGCCATTCTTTACAGTCAGATCATCTACTAAACTCTCAAACTCTATTCTGCCTCCATCTTCTACAAACTCATAACGAAGGTTTTTAACTATTAAATGTAGATTATCACTCCCAAGATGAGGATGGGTCAGGTATTTTATCTCTATCGGAGCTCCTGCTCTAATATAGGCATCCATAATAAATGCCCTTTCTTTAGAAATACGTTTAGATCTGGAAGTTAATTTACCATCAGAAAAAGTTCCTGCCCCTCCTTCACCAAAGGAATAGTTAGCATTGGCATCAAAGACCCCTGTTTGTTCAAATTTAGCAATCCGCTTCTCCCTATCATCTACATCCGCACCACGCTCAATAATAGTAACAGAAAACCCGGCTTTCTGTAAAAAAAGGCCGGAAAACATCCCGGCGGGGCCGCTTCCAACTATTACTACCCTTTTTTTACGTTTTTTATAGGAAACAGAAAGCCCCTTCTGTGGAATAAACACATCTCCCTGTAAGCTGTCAGAAAAGATCCGTACGCTGAGTAACCAATAAATATTACCCTTTTTTCTGGCATCAAGGCTCTTTTTAAGTATCTCAAAAGAAAACTCATTTAGATTGATTTTTTTTGAGATAATTGCACGAAGATCATTATTTGAATAATCTGTAGGCAGTTTCAGGGAAAGATCTTTGTAATTCATAAATGATATTATAGTGATAAGAACAGCCTTAGGAAAGGAAGCAATAAGTAAACTGTTTTATTACGAGCATAAACCAATTGTAATCTCTACAGGCAGTCCAAATAGTTTTGCAACCTCTTTATATACTATGTCATAACCAGTATCCCTTAATGACTTTTCAAGATAGATCTTTTCTTCCATATTCACAGCAACCTCCCTGGTTCAGCACATTTATATTTGTACTTCGTTGTTATAAAGTCAATCTTTTTCTTCAATTAATTCGAAATTCAAATACTTGCATTACAGAAAGAACATACCATCTATGATTTTCATCTGTTTTCGTATACTATATCTTAAAATTAGAAGAAGGATGGTCGCCAACAAGTTTGCCTGGTCGGAACTTCGTTCCTGCTCGGCAATGCATCCTGAGGAACGATCTCAGCGACCAAAGGAGCTGCTGAATGAATTTCCATAAACTTATTTCAGGACGGGAGAGTATCCGATCCTACGATCCTGACAGGAAAATCTCTGAAGACATTCTTAAGCGTATACTGAACGCAGGGCGTCTGGCTCCTTCGGCAACAAACAGACAACCCTGGCAGTTTTTACTGGTATCGTCTGAAGAAATGCTTAATAAGGTTAAACTATGCTATAAGTCTGAGTGGTTTCAATCTGCACCGTATATCCTGATCGTAAAAGGAAATCGCAAAGAGGCATGGATCCGTTCAACTGATGGATATAACTCACTTGAAACAGATCTGACAATAGCGATGGATCACATGATTCTTGCAGCGGAATATGAAGGCATCAGTACCTGCTGGGTTGCAGCATTTTCTCCTGATATGCTCCGGAAGACTCTGAATCTAAAGGAAGAAGAGGAAGTGTTTGCCATTACCCCTCTGGGATATTCAATGGACGGCTTTGTGAAAAAAGGTCAAAAAAAGAGAAAGACATTCGAGGAAGTTGTTAAATATATTTGATAGTACTAAAACCTGACATATTTAAATTAAATCCTCTCTAACTGATCAATAAATTTAGTTCGCATACTGGGGGGGATTCTCCTGTTAAACTCCAACCTCCTGATAGTCTTAAAATCTTTTGCTGCTCCAAAAAGCTGGCTTTTTGTCATTACCAGATCAGGAGGTACATTAAGTTCTTTGGCGATCTCTTCCCTAATTTCAAATATTTTTTTTAGTAGGTTTTTCTCCCCCGATCTCAATTTTTTGTAATCAAATGACTTTAATATACCGGGTATTGTTTTCCTGTCAAAATCTACTGTTCTTTTAATTATACTGAAAATTAATTCCTCAGCTTTTCCTTCCTGTTTTATTATTTCAAACAATTTTTCCTTTAACACAAACAAATGCTCAACATCGGATAAAGCATATTGCATTGCATCTTTGTCTACAGGTCTCAGTGTCCAGTTATAACGCTGAAACTGCTTTTTCTTTAAAATAGTAATACCCAGTAACCTGGAAATAATTGCATCCAGCCCCTTTT
>JAUVLL010000257.1 GCA_030600745.1 Spirochaetaceae bacterium
AAATCCGGAAAGTGCAACAGGGAAAAAGGTTCTTCTTAATATGGTTCTTAAAGGACTGGGATGGGATGGGAATCCTGATTCATTGTCATCTGAAATGTTTAAGAACTACATCAGAATTATCCCTGATGTAAGCGAGAGGGATATCAGATCAGTAGCCGGTAGTGCTTTAAAAATTGATCCTGAAAAGATTAAAGAGGATTATGAAAAATGTGATGTTATTGTTAGAAAGACCGAAAGGGATACCTGGTCGGTCTCGGAAATAAATACTCTCTATGCCGGGGCATCCATCCGGGATAAATCAGATGGTATAAAACTTGCAGCTGTAGAGTCCGATAGTTTTTTAACGGAGGAACATTATGCAGCTTTCGGAACTTACTGTCATGGAATTATTGAAGCAGAATTAAAGAAATCTTCAGATAGGGTAATGCTGCCTTCTTTTTTTACCACTTTCGCAGGAACCCAGCAAAAGGTTGTTGGAATCGATGCCCGTAAGCTTGCAGCAAACTTTCTGGATTCGTCTTTTGTCCGGGAAAATAAAAATTTCAATTTTGAATCGGAAATAGCCTTCCTTCTTAATATTGGAAATCATGAGAATCCTATCTACGTAAATGGACAGATAGATCTGCTGCTTGAAAAAAAGGACGGGGTTATAATTGTTGATTTTAAGACAGACAGATACAGAAATCCGGAGGAGTATGCTGTTCAGCTTTTCCTCTACCGACAGGCAGCTGAGGAAATTTATAATAAACCTGTAATAAGCTATCTGTTTTATTTGCGGGAAGGGATTGATACTGAAGTAAATAGTGTTTTTCAGATAGTAGATATTATTAATAAACTTTGCTAAATTTTCCTTACATACTTCCCAACAATCTTCTTTAATTTCTCATAAGATGGAGGCGGACCGGTTCTAACCTCTTTCCCATTAATAAAGATACCATCCGAAATTCCCCACTCCAGGAAGGTTTCTCTGTCTGAAGTATTGTACTCAGTTACTTTTACAATATTTCCGAACTCTGCCGCTGCCCGTTTTATCCTGTTTGATGCCATATTCCGGACCGGACACCAGCCGTTTTGGAATATCGTTATCTCAACACTGCCCTTAACTTTCCCGGGTTTTTTCTTTGGACGGAACCATGCTGGTTGTTCAGCATCCGGGGAGAATTGTTTCCATAAAAGTACCTGAATACCCATTCTGTCCACTTTTTTATAACCCTGCTTATGAAACCATGAAGCTTTCATAAAGGCGGGAATTGCCAGCCCCCATACTACAAGACCCTTAGCCACCAAATCTCTTACATCCTTTTCTGCAGCGGAAAGAAGAGCTTTGCCTGTGCCCTTTCCCTGCTGATTTCCCACTCCCTCTTTGTGTCCATGAACCCAGATACACAGAACCACATAAAGATCTTTCCCATTAATAAAAGAGTTTTCTATCGGAATATATTGAATCATTCCGATAAGTTGTCCCTCTTCGTCTTTGGCAAGTTTAACCCTTAGGCCACGATGTTTTTCGATATTGTACCAGTTTTCTTTGTGGGGATGACCCTCTTTAATTTCAGAAGACCAGTCTTCAAGGCAGTTGAAGTAACTCTGTTCATATTCTTTTTCCAGGTCAACTATTTTCATAACAACCTCCCAGGTTGCATAGGCGATTAGATAGTATCTTTTAGCTGCTCCTGTTCCGCCTTTTGGGGACCTCAAATTCTTTGATTATACGGCATATCTCATCTGTATCTTCTGTACTTATTCCCAAATGAGTTACCATTCGTATACTATTGGGACTGGCTGCCCCGCAGATAATACCTTTTTTCTCAAGGGCAGATACAATAATATCTGCTTTAGCAAAAGTCTTAAAATATAAAATATTGGTTTCGACTGTATCAAGATCAATTTCTGCCCATTTTACTGTAGAAATGGTTTTTGCTATCTTTTTGGCATTCTGCATATCTAATATCAGGGGTTTTATGTTATTCTCCAGAGCATAGATACCAGCAGCTGCAAGGACACCCACCTGCCGCATTCCACCGCCCAGCATTTTCCTGACCCGTCTTGCTTCTGCAATAAATTTTTCCGACCCGCAGAGCAGGCTGCCCACGGGAGCACCAAGTCCTTTTGAAAGACAGAATGTAACAGTATCTGCAAAGGAACACATCTTTCTAATTGGTACTCCAGTAGCGGCAGAAGCATTGAACATTCTTGCCCCATCCATATGAACTTTCAGCTTGTATTTTTTTGCGAACTCTGAGACTGCCTTTAATTCCGGGAGTTGATAACATGTACCCCCTTCCTTATTATGAGAGTTCTCTATCTCGATCATCTTTACCCTGGACATGTAGTAAATATCCGGGCGTAGATGTTTTCCAAGTTCTGCCGGTGTGAGGATACCTTTTTTACCCTCGACTGCTATGGGCATCACGCCTGCAAGAGCTGCAACCGAAGAAAGTTCATAATGTAGAATATGGCTGTTTTTCTGGGTTAGAACTTCATTTCCCCTTCCGCAGTTAACATAGAGTGCAATAAGGTTTCCCATCGATCCTGATGGAACAAATAAAGCTGCTTTTTTCCCTGTTATTTTTGCAGCCATTTCCTGTAGTTTATTTATGGTAGGATCTTCTGCATAGACATCATCTCCTACATCGGCAATATACATAGCCTTTCTCATCTCTTTATTGGGTCTGGTAAGAGTATCGCTTCGTAAGTCGTATTTTTTCATTCCTTATTCCTGAGTTTGCTTTTCTTTAGTATATCATTTTTTTCGAAAACTAAGAAGATTTTTCGAAAACTAAGAAGAAATTTTATGAAAAACTTTTTACTGCGCAGGGTAAAAATAAATAACCCTGTAAATTTATTGATTTTTACCACAAACAAGTATATTATATAATATAAGGAGAACTGTATGCCGCAATTATCTTTGTATATTGATGAAACAACTCTGAAGAAGATAGAAACAGCCGCAAAATTTGAGCAGGTTTCAATCTCAAAATATGTTGTAAGGAAATTAAATGAATCAATGTCTAAATCCTGGCCGGAAAACTATCAGGATTTGTACGGTTCTGTTGCAGACGAAAGTTTTATAGCAGAAAGAACAAAAGATTTTTCTGATGATATTCTACGGGAAGAGTTATGAAATATTTCCTGGACACAAATATCTGTATCTATTATTTGAAGGGAATAAATACAAATATTAAAAGGAAATTATTAGAAAAACATCCTGATGACATAAAAATAGCTTCTATAGTAAAGGCAGAATTACTATATGGAGCAGAAAAAAGCATACAAAAGAAAGACAATCTTACAAAAGTTCAGGATTTTCTTTTCCCTTTTGAGATAATTCCATTTGCTAATGAAGAAACCTATACATATTCAATAATACGATCAACCCTTGAGAAAAAGGGTAAAATAATTGGACCAAACGATCTGTTGATTGCTTCAATTGTTCTGGAAAATGACGGGATTCTGGTAACAAATAATGTCAAAGAATTTAAAAGAATAGACAGATTAAAAATAGAAAACTGGATATAGATAAACAGTGCCTCAAACCTTTCTAACCCCTTGTTATCTGATCAAGAAGTTCAAAAAAATCAGGGAACGTTATTGATACTGCACTTATATCGTCAATTGTGGTTTTACCTTTTGATGCCAGGGCAGCAATGGCAAGAGCCATTATTACTCTGTGGTCCTTATGACCGGAAACATCTGTTCCTGTAAGTTCCTTTTTTCCTTTTATTATCAACCCATCCGGCAGTTCTTCAATATCGGCACCCATTTTTTCAAGTTCTTCTTTCATAACTGCTATTCTGTCTGTCTCTTTCAGGCGTGCCTGGGGAACATTGTATAATTTGGTTTCACCCTTTGCAAAACATGCTGTAACTGCCAGAGCAGGAAGTGCGTCAGGTGTGTCGTTAAGATCTAACTCACATCCAACTAATGGACCCCCCTCAATTTTAATGAAGTTAATACCAATTTCAATATGACATCCCATCTTTTCAAGCATATAAACAACAGCCTTATCTCCCTGACTGTCTGCCATATCCAGTCCTTTTAGTGTAAGGGTTGAACCTGTTATAGCAGCGGCGCATAGGAAAAAAGTAGCTGATGAAAAATCTCCCGGTACCTGTTTTACAAATGCTTCAAAGTGCTGGCCTCCGGGGATGAAGAATTTTTTGAAATCTGTAGTATCATACATGATAAATTGTTCATTGAGCCATTTAAGTGTCATCTCCACATAGGGCTGTTCCCGAAGTAAAGGAACTTCTATCTCTGTATTTCCATTTATAAGGGGTGTACACAGAAGCAGGCTGGAAAGATACTGGCTTGTTGGGCATTCAATACTGGTTGTCCCTCCTGTAAGAGGGCCCTTTATACTAAACGGCGGACAACCGTTTTCCCCGGAGATACTAATTTCAGCCCCAAGATCTTTTAGACTGTTTAGTAAATTTTCCACAGGTCTGGACTTTATCTGATTATCCCCGGTGAAGGTGATTTCGTGTGAACTTAAAGCAGCAAGTCCTGCTGCAAGGTAAAGTGTTGTTCCTGAATTTCCTACATCGATGATATCTGGAATTGGTTTTATAGAACCACCTGTTCCTTTGATAATCCATCTGTCTTTTCCAATTTGAACTAAGGCTCCAAAAATCTTAATAATTTCCACACAGGAGCGTGTATCAGAAGAATCCAGAGGGTTAATAATTGTACTTTCTCCCTTTGCTATTGCAGCAATCAGTAGAGCCCGTATTGTGTGGGATTTTGATGCAGGAATTGTTATTTCTCCGGATAAAGATTTTACAGGAAAGACTGTTCTTTTCATAAGGGGTATTGTAAAGAGTGATCTGAGGAGTGTCAAAGGGGCTCAGCAATTAGATTATTGTTTTTAGATAATCAATTACATTTTATTTAAATTACGCTTATACTCTCTTATAAGGGAAAATAAATGAGTATTTTATCAGTTTTAAGTAAAAAGAAAAAAAAAGAACCGGTTATTCTTTCTGTAGAAACATTAATCCCGGAAATTTTAAAGAAGAATCTTAAGACAATAA
>JAUVLL010000300.1 GCA_030600745.1 Spirochaetaceae bacterium
TGGAACTCTTTAGAAAATTCAATGTCGACCCAACCGAATTGGTCCAGGATCTTGTTTACCTGGGAGTCGTCACGTTTCATAGTAATCAGCAGCAGATTAACCTGGTGGTCTCGTTCCGGGAAATTCATGAGCACCGAAGGCAGTTTATTTATGGCTGAATCGAAAGACTCATACCGGGACGCAGGAACCATACCGGTCTGAATATTGATAAAGGAATATGGGGAATGTGCAGTAAACATGGCTTCCACATTCTGGAACATATCCAGCTGACGTTTTATTTCCTCAAGTTTAAGAATTTCCTGCTGCCGCTGCTTTTGCCGGTCTCTTATACTCTGCAGTGTACCTGTAATTTTATCCAGTTCTTTATTGGTTTCTTCGATGTCCAGGAATTTCAGCTTATCTATATCCAGCTGAACCTGTGGAAGAGGCAAGACTTCATTTATCAGGATCAACGACTCTATCCGTTTCCTGGTCTCGGCAATCATGGCCACAGAAACCAGGGTTGTAACCTGTTCCACCTGAGAACTCCAGTCTCCGGTAATTTCCTTGATAGAGATAAAATGAAGTACGGACTGGCGGAGCAGTTCCCTGGTAATTTTTTCAACATCCCGATCCAGGATAACAGCTGTTAACTGTTTCATCGGCGCTGTAAAAATCACAGGTTTGCCTTTATTCTATCTTCAGGAAGCTTATAAAGTTTGGCATTCAGGATAGTCATTATTTTTTTTATCTCATTTCCCTTTAAAATAAAATAAGCCAGAATTATACCAATGGTAAAGGGGTACCCAGCCATAACATGCCGAATTTCATATAGAATGATCTGATCCAGTATCCTTTCAATAAGAATGAGCCTGGCAGATCTACCCGAGTTTTGGGAAGTTAAGAAAGTTGAAAGCGGACCAGCCAGTTGATATTCTGCATATCTATTTCCACACCAATAAATCTTTTTGTAATCTTGTAATCAGCAGGCTGCAGCTTTTCTGCGCGCTCTAAGAGCTGCTGATAATAAAAATGATCTAAAGCGATCTCAAAGGGGAAAACACTCATTCGTTCCTTTACCTGTTCCGCATTACTGCTGATCAGGCTGCTGTATGGAGTTTTTTCCAGAACAGCCTGAAGATCCCCGATATCCCGGGCATTGATAATTCTATCAATTTGTAAATCATAATGAATCGCGCTATGGTAAAGATAGCCGAGGGGTTCTTCTATGGAACGTCCGCGTACGGAATGGTCAAACCATAATCTCAAAACATTTTTGAGGATATCAATTTCATAGCGCGAGGCCAGGGCGCGAACAAAATTTAATACATCACCCCTCAGGTATCTTTCCAGTTCCAGATAAAGACTGACTTCCTGCTTAAAGAGCTCCAGCTCAGCCATTTTCAAATCACCGGTCCGGCTGTAAGTAGTCTCAATCAGAGTAAAGGGTGTACCTTTCAACAGCTGAATGGATTCTGCCAGGGTACGTGCTCTGATCATCTGGTTAATTATTTCATCGGGGAGGATACTTATACGGGCACGCAGTTTGGCACTGATAAAGGCATATTGTCTGAGCGGACCGGCCACTTTCTCTATTCCCTCTTATACTCAGGAGTCATCAGCAGCTCTGTTATCTTTTTTACTACCGCTATAAAACTCTTGTTATGCTGCAGCCTTTATTGCAGCTGCCTGTTCATGAGCCTGTTGAATAATCCTCTTAGCACTCTTTTCGACCTCGAGCACCTGATTTATAATTTCCTGCATATTTACCTTCATATCATAGGCAGTGTTTTTAAGGTTTTATTAAATGATAGGTAGTTATGATAAAAGTATCAAGAGAATCTGTTTTAAAAGTTACAAATTCCATTATTATTGACTACAAAGAAGAAGTAATGGTAATTTGGGTTATAGTCAATCAATATTATAAGTAGCAGGAAGAAAGGATTCTTTATGATTATCAGCCTCGGAGAAGCACTTATAGATTTTATCAGCCGGAAAGATCTGACATTTGAGGGATTCCCCGGTGGATCACCTATGAATACATCCATTGCAATTTCACGTTTAGGTGTCCCCTGTCAGTTTCTTGGAAGAATAAGCAACGATATGTTCGGCTGCCGGCTTATGGATCATCTGCAGGATAATGCTGTTGGAACAGATATGGTTCTAAGGACCAATGATTCTACAACTCTTTCGTTTGTACAAAAACAGACTGACGGACAGGCCAGGTACGGTTTTTTTGCAAATAATACTGCAGACAGAAACCTGCCAATAAATGAACTAAATAATATCAATCTACCCAAAGAAGCTAAAATTCTCCATTTCGGCTCTATTTCCCTATCCATGGAACCCTGCGGATCTACAATTAGTGAGTTTCTACTTAAAACATCCAAAAACCTGATGTTATCATTTGATCCGAATATAAGACCCTCACTTGTCCCCGATAAAACAAATTATATGGAACGTTTCCAAAAGCTTTGCGGTATATCGACCGTATTAAAACTTAGTGATGAAGATCTCATTTGGCTTTACCCTGAACTTGATACTGAAAAAGCTACCAGTCTCCTTCTTGAATCAGGGATTTCATTAATAGCTCTTACAACAGGAAAAACCGGCGCCTTGCTTATCAATAAAAAGCATAGAGTAAACTCTCCATTATTTGATCTCCCTGTGTCAGATACAATAGGAGCAGGTGATACCTTTCACGGGGCTTTACTCAGCTACTTATACAAAAAGAACTGGCTGAATAGAAAAACTCTGGAGGACCTGAATAAAAATCAGCTTCTTGAGATGGGGAATTATGCAAATAGAGCTGCCGGGATTAACTGTCATAGATCAGGAGCAAATCCTCCAAACGAAATGGAAATGGGAAAAGACTGGGGAGTTAAATAATGGAAGTAACTCTTGTAATATCGAAATTAATGCCTGTAATCCTGATTATTGCCCTTGGATGGGTGCTTAGAAAATTTAAATTTATAACAGATGAAGGCAATGCCTTTTTAAAAAAACTAATTGTTAATGTCGGGCTGCCTGCTGTACTTTTTGTCTCTTTTCTTAATATGTCAATGACAATGTCACTGGTATTTTTAATTCCAGGCATTTTTGTACTAAATGCTCTTCTCCTTATATTTGGGAAATTTGCAGCACATTTTGTTGGTGGCAAATACTCTCCATTTCTTTTTACCGGTTTCGAATACGGTATGTTTGCAATTGCTGTTTTTACAGCAGCATATGGAACATCTTCAACATCATACATTGCTATAATAGATCTTGGACATGAAATATTTATATGGTTCGTTTTCGTAACTATACTCCTTTCAGTTTCCGGAAAAAAACATACTGTAAAAGATACTCTTTTTTCTTTTATCAAATCTCCAATTATTCTGGCTATTACTTTTGGTATAATTGGTAATGCATTAAATTTGGGAGAATTTATTAATTCAAACCCAGCTGCAAAAGGACTATTAACAACCATTGAGATGTTAATGTCATTGACTGCTCCATTAATTTTATTATCAATTGGTGCCGGACTATCATTATCAAAATCAGGAATCAATTTTGCAGTAAAAGTTACAGCAATTAGAATGCCTGTAGTTCTTGTATTAAGCTATTTAATTGGAAAATTTGTTCTGAAAAATTTACTGGGTCTGCCTTTTGCCTATGAAGCTGCTCTGTTTACACTCTTTATCGCACCTCCACCCTTTATAATACCAATCTTTATGCCGGATACTGATTTACTTGAGAGGGGAATAATAAATACAACACTTACTTTTTATACAATAGTATCACTGATTTTGTTTGTAGTCTATTTTTCGTTTAATCCAGTGTTGTAAGAACAGTTCACTATCTGATAACAACAAAAGACCCTGGGTCTTTTATCCATATTATGTATATTTAACCCAGGGTCTTTTATCTTGTAATTTCATGATTTTAGTTTTATACTGTAATATATGAAACGAAACCGCCTTAAACTACTAAAAAAATGGATTTCCAAATCCA
>JAUVLL010000236.1 GCA_030600745.1 Spirochaetaceae bacterium
ACCCGGAGAAGGATAATTAACCAGTAGTTTCATTAAAAACCTGTCGAGCTGAGCTTCAGGTAAGGGATATGTCCCTTCCTGTTCAATTGGATTTTGGGTTGCAAGAACAAAGAAAGGATTGGGGAGTTTATGTGTTTTATCACCTATGGTTATCTGCTTTTCCTCCATAGCTTCCAGGAGAGCAGACTGCACTTTAGCAGGAGCACGATTTATTTCATCTGCGAGTATTACATTGGAAAAAACAGGCCCTTTTCTGACAATAAACTCTCCGGTCTGCTGTCTAAAAACAAGTGTACCTATTAAATCCGCAGGAAGAAGATCAGGTGTAAACTGGACACGTTTAAAATCGGCATCAATGACCTCTGCCAGGGTTTTTATTGCCAAAGTCTTTGCAAGACCGGGGACCCCCTCCAGAAGGACATGACCGCCTGCTACTAAAGCCATAAGCATTCCATCAATCATACTATTCTGGCCAATTATTCTTTTTCCAATCTCTGCCCGGCATAGTTTTACACTTTCCAAGGCCTCACTAACCCGCTCTTCGAGACTATTACTCATTATATTTCCCTCATTATCACTTATGCAGTTATCATTATACATGAATTAGAGTATATTAGCACAAAACAGGAAAGGGTACACTATGTTCAAAACAAATTATCACTCACATTCAGAGTTTTGTGACGGCACAGGTAAACTGGAAGATTATGTCAAATCCGCTATTGAACGAAATTTTGATCTATTCGGATTCTCCGGGCATGCTCCACTGCCCTTTAAAAATGACTGGACAATGCCGAAAAATGATTTACCGGCATATTTGGAAGAAACAAAGAGACTAAAGACAGTTTATAAAAATGATATTGATCTAAAAATTGGACTGGAAGTTGATTATATTGAGAATACAATGAGTCCATCAGATCAATATTACAGGGATCTGGGACTGGATTATATAATTGGATCAATACATCTGCTGCCGGACACCAATACTGGAGAATATCTGGGTGTGGAATACTTAAAAAGTGAGATGGAGCAGCTTATCAATAATACTTTCGGAGGTAATACACAACTGCTTGTAAAAGAATACTACAGGCTGGTCAGAGATATGTCTGAACACGGCGGCTTTGATATTATGGGACATCTTGATGTGGTCAAAAAAACAAATATAAATTCCATCTACTTTAACGAAACAGAAGATTGGTACAAAGCCGAAATAGACAGTACACTGGAATGTATAGCAGATAACAAACAGATACTTGAAATCAATACAGGCCAGGTACTGAATGATCCAACAAGGATCTATCCATCTCCCTGGATACTGCAAATGGCAAAAAGTTATGATATCCCCATAATGCTGAACTCCGATGCTCACAGACCGGACCATATTGATAATTATTTTGAAGAAGCAAAACTGATGATGATAAACGCAGGGTATCGCGAACTTAAAGTTTTTATCGAAGATAAATGGATAAGCGACAAAATAACCTAAGATAAAATATATTCTTCTCAGGACATTACAAGCCTGGAGACATACTCCCTTCCGAAAGAGAACTGATTGAGATATACAAAGTTTCAAGATTAACAGCAAGGGAGGCTGTTAAGGCAGACACCAAAAGTGCAGAATTATTGGATATAAAAAGAGGAACACCTTTATTGTTCAATCATAGGACAGTGCGTCTTCCTGATAGAACAACTATTGAGTATGAAACAGTCATGTACAGATCTGACATTTACAAATACCACAACAGATTAATTGGGGCAGGCAACCTGGGAGCTTTATCAGGCTGAGGGGAGAAGAAATCAATCATTAAAAGGGTATTTAACTTCCATTTTTTTTTATCAGTAATTTGCACTCCGTAACTTATTATCTCCGGGAAAACCATATTACTAATATCAATCAGACACCTGAGCAATTGTAATATAGTTTTTATTCTTCTTCTTTCTTTCCTGCATTATGGTTATTCAGGGAAGATGTGTCAAATAAATTCTATATATAATAAATCCTAAGGGTCATATTATGTTCTTAATTGATCTTGAATTGATCTTTTATTGCTTGTTTATGAACTTTTAATGATAATTTTATTGTTTTTTTTTAATATACAATGTACAATGAATGCAAATATTCTATATTGGAGGAATAAATGAAAAAGGTACTATTAATCCTTATTGCACTTCTTGTACTTATGACAGGATTTGCTTTCGCAGGCGGCGCAAAAGAAGAAGCTGCTACAGTTGCAGAACCAGTAAACACAACTCTCAGACTATTAACCTGGGGTGGATACGCACCGGAAGGACTTGTAGCTAAGTTCAAAGAAGAAACTGGAATTACAGTTGAAGTTATTAAAAGTAACAACGAAGAGATGATTTCTAAACTTCGAGCTACAAGAGGCGGAGGGTTCGACCTTGCACAACCATCACAGGACAGAATTTCTGCTGTACAGGCTGAGTTTGGAATTTATCAGCCAGTTGACTGGTCAAAAGTAAACACAGATCAGCTTGATCCATCTTTGGTTGCAGCTGTAAAGAAAAACACATTAGTAGACGGCAAAACATATGGTATACCTCACGTTTACGGTACTTCAGGGCTTATCGTTAACACTAAACTTGCACCGGAGATTAAAGATTACAAAGACCTCCTGGATCCTAAATACACAGGAAAAGTTTCCTACAGGATGAAAAGACCAACCCTTATTGCAATGGGATACTCATTAGGTTATGACCCCTTTGCGCTCTACAGTGATCCTGCCGGTTACCAGAAATTCCTGGACGAAATTGGAGCAGCTCTTGTTGCAGCTAAACCTGTTGTAAGAAACTACTATGACAACAGCGATCAGCTTCTTGCATCCTTACGATCAGGCGAACTTGTTGCTGCAATGGCATGGGAACAGGCTGGTTGGAAACTTCATGAAGAAAATGCAGATATTGATTATCTTGCACCAACAAGCGGACCTCTTGCATGGGTAGACACATTTGCAATTCCTGTAAAATCAGAAAATGTTGAAGGTGCATACCTGTGGATCAACTTTATCCTGAGACCGGAAAATGCAGCTGTTTTTACAAATGCTGAAAAATACGGTACTGCTTCAAAAGATGCAGGTAAATACCTTGATCCTGAAATAGCAGATAACTTTGCACGTGGCCTGCCACCGGAAGCACTGGCTATCACTAATTGGTATCCAACTGTACCTGCCGGACTTGAAGAGATGGAAGGCAAGACAATGGACTTAATCAGAGCGTCCAAATAATCATTTAACACACAAAGCAGGCGGAACATCCGCCTGCTCTTTTTTTTTACATAACATAATTTTAGATATAATTGGTAACTATGCAGGATGATAGTGTGAAGAACAAACTTTCATTCTAAAAGCCTGCTTAGCTACCCCCAACAGGATGGTACAATATGCAGATTGCTTTATCCATAAAGGATTTAACAAAACAATTTGGTGATTTCACCGCAGTCAAAGATCTTACATTTGATGTAGAGGATGGGAAGTTTTTCTCCATACTTGGACCATCGGGCTGCGGAAAAACTACACTATTAAGAATGATTGCCGGATTCTATCAACCGACAGCAGGATCTATTGAAATACAGGGTAAAGATATGCTGGGAATGGAACCAAACAAACGCCCTGTCAATCTTGTTTTTCAACACCTTGCTCTCTTTCCCATGATGAATGTTTTTGAAAACATAGCATTTGGTCTAAAAAGAAAGGGAGAAAAAGGGCCAGGAATTGAAAAAAAAGTAAATGACATGCTCGAAAGAGTAGGGCTTCCCGATTCAGGACCAAAAAAAATCAATCAGTTATCCGGTGGACAGAAACAAAGAATTGCAATAGCAAGATGTCTTGTTTTAGAACCAACAGTACTGCTCCTGGATGAACCATTAGGAGCACTGGATGCCAAACTCCGTGAACACATGAAGGTTGAGTTAAAGAAACTGCAGGTAAAGGTTGGTACAACATTTGTCTACATTACCCATGACCAGTCAGAAGCCATGGTAATGAGTGACTATGTAGCCGTAATGAACAAAGGAAGTTTTGAGCAGCTGGATACACCTCAAAACCTATACTCCAACCCCTCATCTTCTTTTGTGGCTCAGTTTGTAGGAGAAAACAACAAGTTTAACGTCGCTCTTCAAAAAGATGAATCCGGAAAGTTCTTTGCCAAAACCAAAGACGGCGGTCTGTATACTCTATCCAATTCATTTAAGCTGCAGAACAGTGAATCTTTTGATATGTTTGTACGGCCTGAGGCGATAATAATAAATCCTGCCAATCCTAAACCTGAGTTCAATGTAATAAACGCAGACGTTAAGGCAATACTGTTTGATGGAGGAAACAGCAGACTTCTTGTTACTCCGGAAAAAACAGACGAGGAGATTATAGTTTCCCTTCCCCAGAACAGACAGTTTGATTATATCAAGGCCAGGGACAGTATAAAAATAGGGTGGGACCCTGAAGCTGCAGTATGTTTTAATAAAACAGGGGAACAAATCTATGATGACGAAATCTAGGACACGAAAAATAAGGTGGAGTTTTATAATATTCTTCATCCCCGTCGCTTTGTGGCTTTTACTTCTTATAGTACTTCCCCATATTGAGCTTCTTAGAATCTCACTGACAAGTACCAGTACCGATGGATTTACCCTTGATAACTACAAGGCGTTCTTTTTAGAGCCAATCTACTGGCTTACCTTTGTAAGAACTGCAATGTATTCGATTATTGTAACAGCTATTGTGCTTATTATCTCTTTGCCGGTTGCCTTTTATATAACAAAGATTTCCAAAATTAAGACTCAAGGGCTTTTAATGGTACTGATTCTTGTACCATTCTGGGTAAGTGAAATGATCAGAGTGTACGGCTGGATGATACTGCTTCGGGAAAGCGGAGTAATCAACTCGATTATGCTAAAGCTTGGTATCTTTAACCAGCCCATAGAGATGCTCTACAATGATATAACCATGATAATGGGTCTGGTATATACTTCCATGCTGTTTATGATAGTACCCATAATAGGAGTTCTGGGGAGTCTGGATGATTCACTCATAGAGGCAGCACACGATCTGGGAGCAAAAAAGCTTGCTATATGGAAGGAGATTATTATTCCATACTGCATGCCTGGAATAATGTCAGGAAGTATTATTGTATTTATGCTTGTACTTGGAAGTTATCTGACTCCAAAGCTGATGGGTGGAAAAAACGCCTTATGGTTTACAGAACAAATCTATAACCAGATTATTGTATACTTTAACTGGGAACAGGGAAGTGCTTTCGGTTTTCTACTGCTCCTTCTTTCATCTCTGATAATATGGGTTGCTCTTAAACTTACTAAACAGAGCTTCTCGGAGGTAGTAAGATGATAAGAACATTACCTAATTCAAAAGCCTACTTAACAGGCTACAAGCTGTTTATTATAATATTCTTTGTATTTTTATTTTCACCTCTTATTATTACAATGGTGCTCGCATTTAATGATTCAATGTTTCCGTCTCTTCCCTGGAAGGGATTTACCCTGGATTG
>JAUVLL010000308.1 GCA_030600745.1 Spirochaetaceae bacterium
AAGATTTACAAAATTTATTGTTTTTTAGATTTTTTTTTGATTATCAAATGAACGAACTACACTCGCCTGTGTTTTTCAACATTTTCTGTGGTATCTTGCCTATACTTTAAAGCTTTTTATGTTTTATCAGGAATATGGTGATGGGGAGAGAAGGAAATTTTAAAATCTTTTCTTTCTATCCTATCGTAAGCTTGACATGGTTTTCATTCTATGATATAGAACATTAATGGATAAGAATATACTGCTAAGTATAATAACAGATCAAAGGGATAATTTTTTCTCAATAAAAAAATTAATAAAACGAGACATAAATTACTTAACTTATACAACAACCGGTCAGATTGTTGTTATAACCGGTGCCAGACGATGCGGTAAATCTTCTCTTTTATGGCTGCTTTACCGCAAGATGGAACTTGAACAGGAAAATTGCATCTATTTTAACGGGGACGATGAACGATTACAGGATTTTTCACCAATCGATTTCTCACAGATACTTGAACTTCACCAAAGCATGTTTAATACAACAGATGAGAATAAAAGAGTCTACTTCTTTGATGAGATTCAGAATCTGTATGGATGGGAAAAATTTCTTACCCGTTTGTATGAAAAGGGAAATAAAATTTTTGTAACGGGCTCAAGTGCAAATCTTTTAAGTTCTGAAATAGCATCTTCTCTTACCGGCAGATATATGGAACTATCTCTTAATCCTTTTTCCTTTTCAGAATATCTTCGATTTATAGATAAAGAACCTAAAAATAGTTTTTACACTACAAAAGAAAAAGGTTCTTTGATTGCTCACTGGGAAAACTATTTCCAAATGGGAGGCTTTCCACTTGTTCATAAAGAAAAAAACACTAATATTCTGCAGGAATATTACCAGGCAATCCTTTATAGGGATATAGTCGCCCGGTATAAGATAAATCAGATTGAAGAACTAAAAAGAATCGGTTTATTTCTATTTTCAAATACAGCCAAGCTATTTTCTTACAAAACTCTGCAGAATATTTCCGGACTTGGGAGCCTTTCTACGGTTAAACGGTTTCTGGAATACTGGGAAAATGCATTTATGTTCTTCTACGTAAAGAAATATGATTTTTCTCTCAAGAAGCAGCTCCTGAACTCCAGAAAGGTATATGCTATAGATACAGGTTTAGTCAGACAGATTGGTTTTCATTTTTCTGAAGATCGGGGGCGTTTGCTTGAAAATCAGATTTTTAATTGTCTTAAAAGAGGAAATTCTGATATTTACTACCACAGAGAAAAGCGTGAATGCGATTTTCTTATAGTAGATAGAGGAAAAGTAATTTCTGCTATTCAGGTTACTGTCTCACTATATGACCCATCTACACGAAAAAGAGAGCTGCAGGGTCTTGAAGAAGCAATGCTGAGCTATGGATTAACTGTTGGATATATTATTACGGAAAACGAAGAGGAAACACTGCAAGGATCTACAGGAACTATAAATATTATTCCTGCCTGGAAGTGGCTTTTAAGAAAGGATGGTGAAGACTTTTAGGCTGAAGGCAGGATGATTTCTATCCTATCAGATCTTCAGCAAGAGAAAAAACTACACCTGCATAAATATACAATTCATCAACTTGGTTTATTGTAGGTATACCACCAGGCAATAGTCCAAAATCTGATGGATATCTTGAATCTATATATACCTGATTAAGTTTATCTAATATGTCTAAATCAACCTCTATTTCAGGATATACCTCAATCACTTTACCAAGCAACAATTCCAGATCATGAGTTTTCAGAACCTTGCAATTTTTATTCTCCAACAATGCTTTCAATGATTTTTCAACTGATTGATGTGCATGAAATGCTGAACTTTGAGTTAATAACTTATCATTTTTAATCTTTTCAATAGTTAATAGATCTACTTTCGAATATTTTAGCCATTGCTTAGCTTGCTTTTTCATATATTATCCGGCCAGTAGCATGTAACTCTTTAAAAAACGAGTTCATATTTTCTTTAATTAACTCATATTCAGGTATAGTATAAATAAGCAAGTCTATTG
The DNA here is from genome assembly GCA_030600745.1 of Spirochaetaceae bacterium. GTDB lineage: Bacteria > Spirochaetota > Spirochaetia > B11-G9 > B11-G9 > JAJRQE01. Next base: position 2,028 of record JAUVLL010000308.1, read on the forward strand.
CAACTTGTCTATTAATTGCACGTAACTTTCTTCTTATTTTTAACCTGTATTCCATACGTTCTTCATAAGTTTGCGGGCAAAAATTATCATCCAAAACAATTAATAGATCTATATCACTTTCATTATTATCTGTATCGGATGCTGTTGACCCAAAGAGAATAATCTTCATTATATCAATGGTCTCCAGTTCATGTAAAATTTGAGTAATATATTTTGTTCTTTCTCTTTTATACTGAATCATTAAATATATTGTATGTCATTATTTCGATTTTGTCGACTGTTCAAAATTTTGAAGCAGCACATATGCAATATACCTAAAACGGTACAGAATTCCCCAATGTTTCAGGGTACACCAAGGTGTACCCCAACAAAAAGCATTCCGGATTTTTACAATCACCATTAGAACTACATTTGAAACTTTAATTCTGATAAACCGGAACAGAATCAATATTTGATGCAATCAGCTCGCTTCCGGACATAAGAAATTCTCCATTTCCCTGTGCACTGTTTGCAGCACCAACCATAATATATGCCGGAAAACCACCCGAAACAAGCAATGTATTACCAGGTATTGTATGACTGGTCGCAGATCCACTTAAGTATGCTGAATAACCATCGTCGGAAACTGTATCAAAGGAATCTATCGCGACAATATATTCATCTACAGGAGGTACACCAGTCCAGGTCAAAGACAACGACGCACCACTGGCAACATGATAATTATCATTCGGACTGCTAATCGAAGGAGCAGAAGGAATTACAACAGATTTATTCATAATTTCAGTACCCTCCACTTTAACTGACACATTAACAGTATCGCCTGCAGATAAATCGGGTATACTGCCAAGCAAATAACCATTTATCCTTACTTCCTGTTTTTCCAGATAGTTTAGAATATCAATAAATGGTCTTGGAGAACTATCACTTTCCATTAAAGAGTAAAGAACAGGGAAAAGACGACGTCCAATGGCATCCTGAAGCTTTGTAAATCGATAAATAAACTGATCCAGAACAGAAACAGTTCCTTCATCTAATGATTGAAACTTATTTTCAGATAATGGGAAAAAGTTTGAAAGAATAGACTCTGCGTTTTAAGTCGTTTTATATGACTCCTGCACTCACTAAATATAGAATTTAGTTTAGAATTATATATCTCTGTCATAATTTTGTCCCCTTCAATGCTTGTTGAATAATTAAAGATGGATTCTTTAGACCAGGCTCTGCAGTAATCATATCAATTTTTTGATCACCTATTGCACATTGAATTTTAGATTTTGTTACCATCTTCTTATATTCAAGATCTGTACCTGTTACAGAAGTAATTATTAGAAGATCTATATCTCCTCCCTTCTTATTATCGTCTACTATGGAACCAAACAGATAAACACTAGAGTTTTCTCCAAACCATATAGAAACTGATTCTTTTATAGTTTTTTGCTGAAATTCCGTAAGTCTCATGAGTTATTATATATATGAAGCAAAAATAAAAGCAAGTAGCTCAATAGTATTGGATGGTAATGTTAAATTCACTTTATAGAACAGACACTCAGTTATTTATAAAAAAGACTGTTTCATTCAATTACGAATGAAACAGTCCAGGTAATTAAAATTTTTGTTAAAGTATTAAAACTTCATATATGCCTTAATTTGAGCAGTAATAACATTTTTTGCCATGGCATTCTGTCCCATTAGAGGAAATGAATATGAAGCTTTGAACTCTAATGGCAAAGGTAAGGATGTGACAAAAATACTTGCATTAGGATTAAGACCTAATGTAAAAGAAGCATCATCTTCTACTGGGTCAGCATCATCCATTGCAACTGCAGGTGAAAAATTATAACTGACAGGAAGACAGG
>JAUVLL010000287.1 GCA_030600745.1 Spirochaetaceae bacterium
ACAGGGAATGACCATGCTCATAGTAACCCATGAAATGAGTTTTGCCAGAGATGTTGCCGATCGTGTTTGTTTTCTGGACGGAGGCCGGATTCTTGAAGAGGCACCTCCAGAAAAACTTTTTTCCAGCCCGGAAAATCCCCGTACCCAGCAGTTCCTCCAGAGGATCATAGAATCCGGCCGATTGTAGCACTGTGTACCTTAACCCTGATGTAATTTATATTAATCCTTGACATTAATTTTCCATCAACTATACTTTAATAAGGTGGAGGTGTTTGCGATGTTATAAATTTTAACTATTATTTGACTGAATAATGGGAGCAATATAGCCAAAAACTGTTAAATATGACCTACATCGCAAAAAGCATAGGTAGTTAAAACTAATGGGAAAAATACAAAACAACATCCTGCTCGTCGAAGATGAGGCTATAATAGCTCTTAATCAGCAAAAACAGCTGGAAAAGCGCGGTTATTTGGTAACTCATGCAATTAACGGCAAAAAGGCTGTTGAGATAGCTAAATCACCTAAACATGAAATTGATTTAATTCTAATGGATATCAACCTCGGTAAGGGAATTGACGGTACTCAGGCTGCAGAGAGAATACAGGAATTTAAAGAAATACCTGTTGTCTTTCTTTCTTCCCACACTGAACCGGAAGTTGTTGAAAAAATTGAAACTATCACTTCTTACGGTTATGTTGTAAAAAACTCAGGTATTACCGTTCTTGATGCATCCATAAAGATGGCTTTTAAGCTCTTTGATGCTCATAAAGATATTCTTAAACATAAATCTGATGCAGAAAATGCAAACAGTGCTCTTGAATCGACTGTAAAAAATCTTGAAACTGTTAATCTCTCTCTTACCAGACTTAAAAAAGCCATTGAAAACACCAACGAAATTGTTTTTATAACCAATAGAGAAGGTATAATTACATACATAAATCCACAGTTCATAAAAACATACGGTTACTCGAAGGAAGAAGCACTTGGCAAAATAGGTCCCAGAGATCTGGGAGCTGAGGAGACCCCAGATGAAGTTGATAGAATCTTCTGGGAAACCCTTCAGAATAAACAACATTTGGCTGCCAATTATATAAATAAGACTAAAAGTGGAAAAATTATAACTGTTGAAGCATCAATTGATCCCATCTTTGATAATAATGGCAATCTTAAAGAGTTTGTACAAATTCAAAGAGATATTACAGAAAAGATACAAATTGAACGGGTTTTAAACGAAAATGAAGAAATTTTTAGGGGTATTTTCGAACAATCAACAATAGGAATATACAGATCTACTCCTGAAGGGAAAATACTACTTGCTAATCCTTCAATTATAAGCATGCTTGGATATAAAAACTTCGAAGAAATCGAAAAATGGGACCTTAACAGTACCGACTTTAAACCCAGTTACAAAAGAACAGAATTTTTGGAAAAAATGGAAAAAGAAAATAAAATCACAGGTCTTGAATCCGAATGGATAAAAGAAGATGGATCAAAGCTTTATGTCAGAGAAAGTGCTGTAGCGTTTAGAGACGAAGAAGGCAAGATTATATACTACCAGGGAATGATAGAAGATATTAGTACAAAAAAACAAATTGAACTGGAATTGATTCATAAGGGGGAAGAATCAAAAAATTATCTGGATGCAATTGATTCACTGGATTTGGGTTTATTTATTGTAAACTTAGATTATACAGTCAGATACATGAATAATACAATGGTTAAATGGTTTGGAAATCAGACTGGCCTTATTTGCTATAAATCTGTTGCAGGACTGGAAGAACCTTGTCCATACTGTAAACTAAAAGAGGTTCTTAAAGAGGGCAAGAATGTTACATACACACCAACAACTTCAGATGGACGGACTTTTAATATTCATGGTTCTCTACTGCAAAATTCCGATGGTACAGTTTCAAAACTCGAAATTATACAGGATATTACAGAACTTAAATCTACTCATAAACACGTAGAAACCCTTCTTCAGGAAAAAGAAATTATTCTTAAAGAAGTTCATCATAGAATTAAAAATAATATGATGACAATAATGGGATTATTAACTTTTCAGGAACAATCAATAACAGACGAAAAATCTATAGAGGCATTCGAGAATACCAGAAACAGGGTCCAGAGTATGATGGTATTATATGACAAACTGTACAGATCCAATGATTATCAAATCATCGGGATAAAAGAATATTTTGAAACTCTTTTTAAAGAGATAATAGCTGGTTTTCCGTGGAAAGAAATCATAAGCTTAAATTGTGATATTGAAGATATTCAGATGGAACCAAAGATTGTTTTTAATCTTGGTATTATTATAAATGAACTAATTACTAATAGCATGAAGTATGCAGTAGACGGGAATAACGAGAACATATTATCTATATCTGCCTCTCTATCTGATAATTTTGTAACATTAATTGTTAAGGATAATGGAAGAGGATTCCCTGACAAGACAATCCAAAAAAGTTCGGGAGGCTTCGGTTTGGAACTTGTTAACATTCTCTCGGAACAAATATCAGCAGATATCTCATTTTCAAATGAAAATGGTGCTAAAGTTATGTTGAGATTTAGAATATGAAAAACAACCATAACAAATTATCCACTGATGCCAATACTATGCAGAGCATGCTGAATAATTACGAAGAAGCAATATGGTCTGTAGACAGAGAATTAAAATTTACATTTGTTAATTCTTATTTTATAAAAGATTTTAAAGAGGCATTTGATATCGATTTAAAACCTGGGATGCATGCATTCGGTAATGTCCGGATGGAAATGCAAAATATATGGAAACCAAAATATGAAGCTGCTCTGAGAGGGGGAAAAATCAGTTTTGAATTTGAAGAAGATGAATTGAGAGGTAAAAAATATTTCAGGGTAAATCTAAATCCAATACATAAAAATGGAATAATTTCAGGTGTTTCTGTAATTTCTGTTGATATTACTAAACAAAAACTTAGTGAACTGAAAGTACAGAGAGAGTTAGAGCGATCCCGGCAATACATGGATATTTCAGGAGTTATGTTTGTTGCAATTAACAAAAAAGGTAATACTACTCTGGTTAATAAAAAATTGTGTGAAATTACAGGATATAGAGAAGAAGACTTAATTGGTAACAACTGGTTTAAAATGATGGTGCCTGAACACCTTTATAAAGAAATAATTCCTGTTTCTGAAAAACTACTTAATGGTGAAATAGAACCAGTTGAATACTATGAAAATCCCATACTTAAAAAGGACGGAAAAGAGAGACTTATAGCCTGGCATAACACAATACTGAAAGATGAAAATGGAGAAATTACAGGACATTTAAGTTCAGGGGAAGATATAACTGAGAGAAGATTCAATGAAAATAAAGTTAAAAAATTGCTTAAAGAAAAAAATATTATTTTGAAAGAGGTTCATCACCGTATTAAAAATAATATGACAACTCTTATAAGCCTTATTGCTCTTCAAATAAATACTGTAAAAGGAAAAGAAGCTAAAAATGCTCTTTTGGAATTAGAAAATCGTATCAGGTCTATGATGGTACTTTATGAAACCCTTTACCAATCTACAGACTTCCAATCAGTATCTGCAAAACTTTATTTTTCTGCACTAATAGATAATATTATTGCTAATTTCCCTAATTCAAAAAAAATATCAGCTATTAAAAATATCTCTGATTTTCAGATTGATGCAAAAACTATTTTCAACATGGGTATTATTATTAATGAACTGATTACAAATACAATGAAATATGCATTTAATAATAGACCCTCAGGTGAAATAAATATTTCTGCTGATATTAAAAATAATAATTTACTATTTATAGTTGCGGATAATGGTGTTGGTATTCCGAAAGATATAGATTTAAATAAAAATCCGGGTTTTGGAATGAAACTTATAATGATGTTAGTGAAGCAGATGAGTGGAGATATTCAGATAGAAAGGGGAAAGGGAACAAAATTTATCATAAAAATCCAGTTATGAATTTATTTCTCAATTCAGAGGATACACAGCCTCAATAATATGGACTGCACCTCCCGGTAACAGTTTACTTGAATATAGTCTGAATTCTCCAACAGGGAAACTATCTGATTTAAAGGTACTGTGGATAGATAAAAAATCTGTAATATTGTGGAAGTGAGAATTCTTCAAACGAGCCAGAGTTACATGGGGATTAAATTTCCGGCTTTCCCTTTTTATTCCACATTCATTCAAAGAACATTCAATTCTGTTTTTTAACCTTGTTAGAAAAGTTATCTCTTCGATTCCTGCCCATAAAACTTTCGGAACACTTCGTTTACTGGAACTACCGGGAGGGAAATAACCTACTCCCTTCATTTGTAATT
>JAUVLL010000142.1 GCA_030600745.1 Spirochaetaceae bacterium
CTTCAATGGTATCAAAAAAGAGGAATACATCCTGAAAAACCGTAGATACCATGTTATTCAGGTCCTCTACAGGAATATCCTTAATATTGACTCCTCCAATGCAAACCGCTCCGGTCTCCACATCCCAGAACCGGCCTATAAGGTTGGCTATAGTAGTTTTCCCGCCACCGGAAGGGCCGACAAGGGCGGTAACGGTCCCCGGGGCTGCCGAGAAGGAAACATCTTTTAAAACAGTTTGAGTGCCATAGGCAAAGCTGACGTTATTGAATTTTACTGACGAATCATCCGGCTTTTTAACGATTTCAGGTTCGGGTATCTCCTTACTGTTCAATATACCATCGATTCCCTCAAGCCCCGTTTTTATCTGGATCAGGGAAGATGCCATAAAAAGCAGTTTATACAGGGGAAGGGATATCCCCATTCCGACAAACAGGAATAAAAATACAGTAGAAACCATGATCCCGTAATCTGCAGATGGAACAGAATGAAACAGGTATATAGCGATGGGCAGAACAAAAACAGCACTGGAACTTATAAGCACCGTAAGGGCTGTAAAAGATGTTGCAGATATCTTTACCCAGTGCAGGGTTAAGTCCCGATAGGCATAAACATCATCGGAAAAACGCTTAAACGCATTCACGCTCTGGTTGAAAATCTTGACAACCGGCATTCCCCGGACATACTCCACAATAGTGCCGTTCATGGCTGCCAGTTTCTCCTGCCACTGTGTATACAACTTCATTCCCGTGGAGCCGTACATGGACGACTGAGCAGCCATGGCCAGGGGAAGGGGGATTAACACACCGATTGCAAGACGCCAGTCAATATAAAAAAGAAATACCAGGGAGATAAGAGGCAGAGCTACAGCCTGAACAATATCTATAATATGATGGGCTACAAATAACTCAATACGCTCCACATCCTCATGTAGTATTTTCTTAATACTGCCGTTTGTTTTCGAGGTAAAATATCCCATGGGCATACGGGTCAGTTTTCCTGCAAGTGCGACACGAATCTCATAAAGGATATTGAACGCCGCTACATGAGAAAACATTAGGGCCGCATAGGTAAAAATGCCGTAAATCCCGATCCCGGCAACGGTAATCCATCCCAGCCTCCATACATAAGCCGTGTTTATTGCCTGAGTATTCGAAATATTGGCAACAAGCTCCTTAACCAGCAGATAAACCGTAACAAAGGGTGTCATCTGGGCAATTACGGCAACTATACCTAATAATACTGTCAGCACCAGATAAACCGATTTGGTACCGGCAATCTCCAGTAAACGGGTTATTCCGGTTTTTTGTTTTTTCTTTAACTGTTTTTCATAGACAGATACTTCAGACATATTTCCCTCCTGATGTTATGCATGTACTTTATTTTCTGCGGCTTTCCGGCTATTATTGTGTTTGAATATATTTCATTTTCACCAAGCAGATTAATAAGATCCATCAACATGGAATTCCCCCTTTCTTAAAAAATCAGCAGACCGACATTATAGGCAAGAATTCCTGCTATTAAACTGGACACTGTATAATATGCCGATGCTCCTACAGTCCATTTAAGGGATTTTGTTTCGGAATATATAACTCCAACTGTTCCAAGACAGGGAATGGAGAAAAAGAAGGCAAAGATAAATGCAAGAGCTGCTGCTGGAGTAATGGCCTGTGTAAGAATCGACCCAAGGGCGGCATGCTCATAAATCCCACTCGCAAATATTGCCCCGGTAATAGAACTGGCGCCTTGTCCTATTCCATAAATTATGGCAAGAGAAGCAAGGGCGGCTTCTTTTGATGCCACAGCTGCAACCAGAGCAACCATAAGACGCCAGTCGAAACCCATTAGTTTTCCTATGGGGTTTAAAAACTTTCCGGTTGACGCTAAAAAACTGGTTTCTATATTACCGTTCGGAAGGTAGGAAAGCAGCCAGACGAAAAAAGAAACTACGGCAATAAGTGTAAAGCCCCGTTTAAGAAAGGCCTTTCCGTGTGTCCAGGTATATTCCCATATAGTTTTGAAGTTTGGTTTATGGTATGGCGGAAGGTCCATAATCAGGCCTGTTTGTTCACCCTTAACCACAAAACGCCGCAGCAGAAAGGATGTAAGAAACAGATGAAAAACCATAACTATCAATAGTGCTACAACGATTAGAGGAGCATTTACCCCGAAGAAAAGGATGCCTATGAAACTAACCACGCCCCACATAGCCATGCAGGGAATAATAGGTCCCATTATCATTGTAATAAGACGCTGCCTCCAGGAATCTATAACCCGGGCTCCCAATACTCCAGCTATATTACAGGTAAGGCTCATCATAAAGGGCATGAATGATTTCCCATGCAGGCCCATACGATGCATAGAGCGGTCGAAAACGTAGGCAAGCCGGGGCATGTATCCCACATCCTCTAAAAACCCAATCACAATAAAAACAGCCATTAGAAAGACAAACATTGCCGTTGCCACACCGACTCCAACAATAATACCGTCTGTAAACATTGAATTCAGCCAGGCAGGAGCAGATGCAAGTAATGTGTTTGCACCTCCGATAGCCATTGGCATTAACCCCGACATAACCCCCATGGAAAGGGGAAATCCTATAATCATGGCACCCATAAGGGCTATGATAATAACTCCCAGAGCAATAAATTTTCCCCATATGGGATGGGTGGCAACCCTGTCGAATTTGCTGCGCATTGCCAGTGTCTTTTCTCTATCCGGACGTTTTACTGCCGATGTAAGGATTTTTTGAATCCATTTATACCTGGAATCTGCTACAATAAGCGCTCCGCTGCCGTTTTCTCCGGTTATTCTTTCAACAGTGTTCCACTTAACCTGTCCCAGACTGTCCTTCATTACTTCAATGATTTCTTTATCACCTTCAAGCTGGGAAGCATCGACTACAACAACAACGACGTCGGGCTCTTCCTTTATAATAAAATCTCTGGTTATTATCTCTTCAAGTGAATTTGCTGTTAGGCTGTAAGTTCCCGGCAAATCTACAATTTTATAAGACCCACCATCATACTTATAAGCGCCTTCCTTTTTTTCCACTGTTTTACCGGGCCAGTTTCCTACATGCTGATTTGCACCTGTAAGCCTGTTAAAGATCGTGGATTTTCCTGTATTGGGCTGTCCTGCCAAAGCAATCGTGTAGATTTTCTGTTTTGTTTCAAGAACTTGAGTACTCATATTTCTTTCCTCCTTACCATTATCTTAGAGGCCTCTCCCCGGCCCAGGGCCAGTTGAGTGTCCCGCAAAAACACAATTACAGGCCCCCGCTTCCAGTTCCGTACCATTGTTACTTCGATATCCGGGGTAAACCCTGTTGCAGATATCCGGCTTATAAAGCCGTATCCACCTGTAATCTCCTGTACTACACCAACTTCTCCGTTTCCAAGTGTGCTTAAAGGTGCCATATTTCCCTCCCACATATGTTAGTTGAATCTAACTTTGTAAATATTAGCTTCTTCTACAGGTACTCACAAGAGCAGTTTGGATATTAATAGGCCATTTGGAAATTTACTTTTTAGTGAGATTAAGTAAGTTAGATGTAACGATTTGACAGGATAGAATTGATCAATGCCTGTTAATTGTTCTGTATGTAAAAGGAGAATAATTGTAATATTCCTTAAACACTCTGGCAAATTTGCCTGCATCGGCATATCCCACAGCCTGAACAATTTCGTAGATGGGAAGCTCTGTTTCTATAAGCATTGTTTCTGCATTTCTTAATCTTAAGGCTTTTTTATAGGAATAGATTGAATTGCCGTACCTTTCTTTAAAAATTGTTTTTAAATAGGAAGAGTTTATTCCTTCATCTGTAGAAAGGTCTTCTACTGTAAAATTTTTGTAATAGTTTTCATCTATAATTTTTTTTATTCTGGAAACCTTATCCAGATGCGCCCGGGAATAAAACCTTTTCTCTTTTTTTCTGTTTTCAAGGAAAAGATTGATCTCCAGCATAAAGAGTTCCATAGCCCTGAGTCTAAGGGAAACAGGATTTCCTTTTACTGCAAAGTTTTGAACCTCATCCAGCAAATTTGTGCTCCGCAGATCCCTTTTTGTAATCAAATACTCCTTTCTTTCATTTATCTTTTGATAATACTCATCCAGTCTTGTTCCCGAATCTCCCCAATCATGCTTAAGGATCGTTTTGAACTCATCCGGATAACAAAAAAGACCAATAGAGGAGCACCGCCCATTCTTGAACTCTACCTCAGTAAATGTCTCCATTCCTGCATAGCATCCGCAGTCCCCATTTTCAACAATTCCTATTCTGCCCTTTGTTCCCTTAAAACGATATTCTCCGGAAAGACAATACTCCATCTTAATAAAAGGGCGGGAAATTTGAGCATTTACAGGGTTGTAAAAGGTAGCATTATTCAGAGAAAAATTATTCATTGCCAAATAAAATCCGGGGAAAAGAGTGTAGATTGATACAGATCCCTCCCCGAACTCATTGCGTACCTGATACCGGGTATAATCCTTTAAAACTTCTTTTCTTTCAAAAAGAATATCCAGAAAAGGGAAATCTTTTTTATAAAATAATTGATAAGATGGCATTTATCTTAAATCCATCGATATTTCTTTTCTGAAGGAGTGTTGCAGGAAGATACAACAGAACAACCACTGCATCCCCCGGAAGCACAGAAGGGAAGCTCATTAACTATCTTTATCCTCTCTCTGGCTTCCCAGTCAGCAAGAATATATTTTAGATCATTCTCAACTTCTCCGGTCTCTAAAGACAGGTCATGAAGAGAGACCTCACGGTCTCTCTTAAAAATATCTCTTATTTTCTTAATGTTCAAATTCTTCTGCCTTTGTGCTTCTTGCGAAAACTACAATAGACCCAACAAGAATCAGACCCATCAGTACTGCCGTAACAATCATTTTAATATCGTATCCAGATGCAATCTGATAAAACAAGGTAGCAACTATCCATGCCAGAACAGTGCTGTATACAACCTGGAAAACAGTATAGAGAAGTCCAATTTCCTTGTACATTGCGGCCACTGCAACCAGACATGGTACGTACAACAGAATAAAAAGTAAATACGCAAATGCAGCAACAGGTCCGCCTTCAAATCTGGATCTCATTTCACCGAAGATAGATGCTTCTATTTCCATATCTTCTGCTACAACGTCACTGTCAGATACATCTCCTATCTTAGTCCCAAGAGGATCAGACAGTGAACCGGGATCGAATGCCCCGATAATATTTCCAGGTATGGAAGCAAAGGCTTCTCCAAGAGAACCCCATAAGTTATAGGCTTCCTCCTCCTCCTCTGTTCCATCATCAGCGGCTGTCATGTAAAGGGAATTTAAGGTTCCGACGACAACCTCTTTGGCAAAAAGCCCTGTGAACAAACCTACAGAAGCAGGCCAATTTTCTTCTGTTACTCCAAATGGTGTGAAGATTGGAGTAATGGCCTTTCCGGCTACTGCCAGAACCGATTTTTCAGAGTCTTCATTACCGAAAGTTCCGTCTGTTCCAAGGGAATTGAAAAATCCGAGGACTGCTATAATTATCATAAGGAATTTTCCTGCTTTTACAATAAAAAACTTTAAACGTAGCCATGTATGGAGAAAAATATGGTGAAGTCTTGGAACATGATAAAGGGGAAGTTCCATAAGTAATGGCGATGATTCACCTCTAAAAAGTGTTTTCTTTAGCAGAAGACCGGTGAATATAGCAAGAACGATTCCCGTCATATACAGGGCAAATACAATAGTCTGTCCGTTTTTTGGAAAAAAAGCTGCGGCAAACAGTGCATAGACCGGAAGTCTTGCTCCGCATGACATAAATGGAGACATAAAAACGGTTAAATAGCGGTCTCTTTTATTGGCAAGGGTTCTTGTGGCCATAATAGCAGGTACTGTACATCCAAATCCTACGAGCATAGGGATAAATGCTTTTCCTGGTAATCCTATTACTCTCATAAATCTGTCCATTACAAATGCAGCACGGGCCATGTAACCGGAATCTTCCAGAAGAGCCAGCATAAAAAACATCATAAACATTATTGGAACAAATGTCGCAAGGGTTTGAATTCCACCCCCAATTCCTGTGGAGATTATCGCCGTAATCCAGCCAGGACTGCCGATTTTATCTAATAATACTGCCGACCCATCTACGAATATTGCCCCGAAGGAGATATCGAAGAAATCGATAAGGGCCCCTCCGAGATTTATAGTAACCCAGAATACCAGATACATTGCAGCAAGAAAAATCGGAATACCAAGAAACCTGTTTAAAACAATCTTATCAATTTTATCTGTGGCTGTTTTTTTTGGAGTTCCTTTTTTTACAGCCGATACGATAACACCGTGTATAAATCCATACCTGGCATCTGCAATAAGAATATCTGTTTCATCGCCCACTTTCTTTTCAATGGAGTCTCTGTAACCATTTATTTTAGCGATATTAATATTTTTTTCACTGTTAAGTTTTTCCAGCAGATCTGTGCTGCCTTCCAGTAGTTTTACTGCCAGCCATCGTGGGTTTATCTGTAATCTTTCAGCTTCATCTTTTATTTCAGGAATCATTTCCGAAATTGTATCTTCAATCTCGTTTTCATAGTTGATTTTCACTGAAGGGTTTTCTCTTTCCTTTACTGCTGCATCTATAGATTCTTTTACCTTCTGAATGTCACCTTTGTTTATTGCAGTAATATACTCTGTTGGAATATTCAGGTGAGATGAAATTTTTTCTGTATTAATAGAAATTTCTCTTGTTTCCGCTACATCTTTCATATTAAGAACCAGCATCATAGGAATATTCATTTCCAGAAAATGTGTTGTTAAATACAGGTTTCTTTCAAGATTAACCGCATCGACAATATTTACTATTAAATCAGCTTCTCCGGATAGGATATAGTCTCTGGCGACTTTTTCATCTTCTGAATGAGCTGACAATGAGTAGATTCCAGGGAGGTCTACTACATTATAGATGTTTCCGTTAGAAGTATACTTACCTTCCTTTTTTTCTACTGTTACCCCGGGCCAGTTTCCAATTTTCTGTGTATTCCCTGTTAAATCGTTAAAAAGGGTGGTCTTCCCACAGTTGGGATTTCCAGCGATTGCAATTGTAATGCTTTTTTTATCCATTATGACCTCCTTACATATATAAGCTGAGCTTCTTCTTTTCTTAAAGATAGGCTTGTCCCTTTTACTTCTATGTCAATTGGATCTCCAAGGGGTGCAAATCTTAAAATTTTAATTTCAGCCCCTCTTGTAATTCCCATTGCCAGTAGTTTACCGGTCATCTCCTTACTATTTTTCTGGAATCCTGTTACCTCTGCCTGATCGTTTGCTTTCAGATCTCCAAGGGTTAGAGCATTATTACTATCTTCCATCTGCAACCTCCTTAAGTTGTTTTTCAATTTCTATTTTCTGAGCCAGGCCAAAACCAAGAGCGAGTCTTGTATCTCCTATTTTTACCGGTAATGCCTGACCCGGGGTCCCTGAAAGAATTTCAACATTGTTTCCCTGGTTTATCCCCACTGAGAGCATTTTTTCCTGAAAGGACCGTCCTCCATTCAGCTTTACTACTGTTCCTTTTTCGCCCTCTGACAGGAAAGAAAGGGGTAGCAATTTGTTTGCATCCATATTATCTGTCCTTTAGTAAATTAGATTTGTCTAAGTTAAACGATGATAAACCTAATTAATTAAAAGATAAATAGCAAATAATAAATTATCGGAGGATTTGTCTGTTTTTTTTGCATTCGCGTTCACAAAAATCACACGAATTCTTTTTCCCTGTCCATTTTAGATAGCAAGTTCGACCCAAAAAAGTGATGGATAATACAATAATTACTATTCCTGTTATAATGCTTAATGTTTGCAATTTACACACTCCTATCCATTTTAATAAAAAAACCAGAGACTGCATAATCTGCTTTTCTTAATTTATCGGAAGCAGAAGTCTCTGGTTTTTACTATTCAGCTTTAGAATTTACTCTATCGCCATTGCCTC
>JAUVLL010000240.1 GCA_030600745.1 Spirochaetaceae bacterium
TTCCAGGGTTGCCGACTTTCTTGAAGAAATTGCTACAGCAAGTAAAGAACAGGCAGAAGCTATTGATCAGATAACGCAAGGGTTGGAACAGATAGATCAGGTTACCCAGTCCAATACAGCAAGTGCCGAAGAAAGTGCTGCTGCAGCCGAAGAACTGGCTTCCCAAAGTGTTCAGTTAAAGAACATGGTTGGGACTTTTAAACTAAAAGATTTTCAGGCAGCACCTGCGGTTCAACAAAGACAGCTTGAATATCAGACTCCCAGGCACACTTCCAGGACAGCTGCTCCAATTACACATCCGGCCCCAAAGCACACTGAGACAGGAATAAAACCGGTTGATCCGGCTGCTGTTATTTCACTGAATGATGATGATTTTGACAGATTTTAAATAACCACTATGTAGAGACATTGCAATGCAATGTCTCTACCATTCCAAAGAGCATTAGATTCCCAAAAAATCTTTAGTTATTAAATATCTATAATAATCAAAATAAATTTCTTGAGAAATTCATAAATCCATATTACAATGAAAAATAAATAAATAAATACATGGAGAGGTTTTCATGAGACGATTAGTAGTAGTAGTAATTTTATTGTCAGTTATTTCAATTATCCCTCTTTTCAGCCTGAGTGCAGCAGATTTTGACTTTGCATACGGCAAATGGGCGATTTTGGGAGATAGATTGTATCAAAACGATCTTAAAGCAGGCATGGCCAGGGTAAATATCCCTGCACCCCAGGCAGGTTTGATGGTATACGAGTTCAACGTCCGGTATGAGGATGGAGGAACCGATGATATGCATGCTGGTTTTGGACTTCATATTTTTGTAGACAAACCAGCTTCCGGAAGAGCATGGGGAAATGGTAAATCATATCTCCTCTGGTTAAACTATGATGAAAATGCAAAGGAAATTACAAAGGGACTCAGCGCACAAATATACAAGAGCTTAACTAACAGCAAGATGGAATTGGTAGCTGACATCGATCTTAATGATTATACTTATCTTCTTACAGAAGATCTGCTGGATATGGTTATTCCTTTTAAAATGGTTGTCAATGGATTTAATGGAGA
Source organism: Spirochaetaceae bacterium (assembly GCA_030600745.1). Taxonomy (GTDB): domain Bacteria; phylum Spirochaetota; class Spirochaetia; order B11-G9; family B11-G9; genus JAJRQE01. The sequence goes on from JAUVLL010000240.1 coordinate 1,073, forward strand.
TGTAAAGATTTATGATCCTACAGATTCCAGCTACGTTTATAAATTTAACCTTGGTAATAAGGCTCCCCTTACAGGACAATTTATCAGTTTAAGAACCAACAGTATGGGAATCAGCTTCGGCAGATAATTCTGTATCTTCCAGTAGGGGACAGACTTGTCCCCTACAGAAGAAACATCTGCTAACCTACAAAGACTCTGTCTTCTTCATGATACTCAGATTTATTAGCCACGCCTGCATACTTTAGATATGGAATAATAACATCATTCTTTGGTGTTTCTGTACCATCATAGGTAATTGTTAAAACAGGAACACCAGTCAGGCTCTCAATCTCTTTACTCATTGCTTCAGTAATCAATGAGGGGCAGCAGAAAGCCGGATTTGTCTGTATAAATAGAGAAATATCCGGATGTTCTTTCATTATATGGAAAATTTTAAGAATATTCTCATAACTTTCCCCTTCCTGTTCTATCCTGATATTAAATCTGGCCAGTTCCTTTTCCACTAACGGGTTTTTGGAATTTATCTGCTTTCCGATATATTTCCCAAGATAATTATGATATCTGCTCTCCAGAACTTCCATAGCCGTTAATAGAGATTTGAACAAAACAAGCTCTTGTAATTTTAACTCCTTTGTCCATCTTTTAAAAAGGGCACCACTGATAATCTTTGCATAGTCGTTGTAGGGCGTAATAACAACCTCCCCACCGGCTTTTTCAATATACCGAATCAAGTCCTGATTCATTACCTCGTTATCCCTCACATAGAGATCTCCAAATATTGCTACCTTGGGTTTATCTGTTTTTCTATACTCAATTTGATCCAGTTTTTCAATTGCCTGTTTAACAGCATCAGTAAAACTCAATCCTCCAATAAATGCCTTTTTAAAAATATCCCGAGCCTCCAATATAACCCTGTCAGTCTCACCTTTTATAAGTTCGTAAGGCCTGATCATACATCCGATCTTCTTTAAATTCCCTCCAAACATATAAGCAAAGTAAGTCTTTATAGATACCAGGAGACCAATCTCCACCATTGTAAGTTCTCCGGTGTAGACACCTGCACCAGACATTTCTATCCCCTCTTTTTCAATAAGACTCTTAATAAAAGAGGGATACATAGCAATATTACAAGCCCATCCGGACTTCATCATCCAAAGGACAGTATCCTCGGGTTTAAGATTGTATTTCCTTATATATTCTACATACTCAAGAGTGATTGTATTTACAGGGATACACTGTCCTGTGTTCATCTTCATACTGGAAGATATCATTTGAGTAGTTTCTTCCAGAACCCTTGCATCAATTCCAACATTCTGCAGGTTGGCAGCAACTAATGGAAGGACGAAAGGATCCCAGTTAGGTAGAAGAAGAGTTTTACCCTTTAAAGAGGTTTCTATTACAGGAGCTACTGGTAATTTTGATGTTTTTTTTCTCTTCTTAGTATCAGATTTTAAATGATTACGAAATGCTCTTACACCAGCCTCTATTCTTGTCTCATATCCAACATTTGAATCATGATCATCAATTTGAAGAATAAGATAAGGTTTTTCATGCTCATCCATAATTCTCTTAAAATATTCCAGGGTAAAAGAATCGGGGGAACACTTGAATGATGTAATAAAAACGGGATACAACCCCTCGGTGCGTACACAGTAGTCCGTAGCTGCTAAAATGGCGGCAGGATGGGCCCAGTGGAACTGGTCCAGTAAAATATCCACTGATTTAGATGGTTCTACAACAGGCATGGAATCGGTAAAGTAAGTTTCAATTCCAAGAGAAGCAAAAAAATCAGGAATATCCTTATTCATTGAATCAAGGAGCACAGTATATGGCCGACCGGTTAATAGAACTTTGACCTCTCCTTTATCGGGTTCTTTGTATATCTCTTTTAATTTCAGCTTTGTTTCCCTGTAGTATTTTAAAGCCCCGTCATAAGCTTTTGATACGTCAAGAAAACCGAACTCCCCGGGAATAAACTGATTTAAAGATTTTAGAAGTTCATACTTTGTTTTAAGTTGATTTGCCCTATGGTTAATAAGTGGCTTCATACTCGCTATCTCTTTGCCATCGTGTTTAATTCTGGAGGCCAGTGTTGAACTGAATTGTGTGTAGTAACAGAATTTTCTTAACCTTGAAGGATTCTTTTCATCCTTTTTATCCTCTATGTGAATGGGTAGAAAAATTATATCAGATTTATCCACCAGACCATCTACGTGGCCATAAAATGCGGACATAGGAGCGCAAAACTCTGCTCCTGCCATTTTTTTCCCATTGGATATAACATCCGGAAGAAATTCACTTGTAACAGTTTTTATCCCGAGAGTATGAAAAAATTTCCGCCACAAAGGTATCTCCTCAAAAATCTGAAGCCCCGCAGGAATACCTACTACAGGTAATCCTGAATTTTTAATTTCTTTTAGAGCAAGAGGAGCAAGAACCTTCCGCCTTACTTTCAACAGTGAAGGAGCCTTTTCCTTTTTAACAAATTTCTTTGTTTTATAATCTCTTCCACAAAGAAACCCATAGGCAACTTCCTCATCTTTAACTGATGCAATCCTGATCCTGCAATGATTTAAACAAAGGCTGCATGTCTCTGATCGTACAGGAATATTTTCCCTGTAAATATCCAGGCCCCTGAAAGTGGATACCCCGGCCTGCTCCTCTGCTGCTGTAATGGCAGAACCCAGTGCACCGGTAAGATGACAGTATTTGGAAACAAGAATGGGCCTTTTTAGTTTTTGTTCAAACGCAGCTACAAGAGCTTTATTTTTTGCAGTCGCCCCCTGGAAAAAGACACGATCACCGATGTTCCCCTCTGTTGCAACCTTTTGAAGATAGTTCTCACGGACAGAATACAATACCGTTGCAAGTATTTCATTTACACCGTAATTTTTATTTAAATAATGATTTATATCTCTCTCCATAAAAACGGTGCATCTGTCACTGGCCAAAGGGGCCCTGGCGCCCTCTGCCAAAGATGCATATTCCGAAAGAGAAACTCCCAGCTTAAGAGCCTGCTCTTCAATAAAACTGCCTGTACCTGCAGCACAGACCGAATTCATCTGGGAAAAAGTAACAACCCCATTTCTCAGGGTAGTAAACTTTGCATCCTGCCCCCCAATCTCAATTATAGTATCTATTTCAGGGTCAAGTTCTACTGCAGCTCTGGCATGAGCGGAAATTTCATCCAGAATAGTGTCAGCACCCACCAGTTTTCCAATAAATTTTCGCCCCGATCCGGTGCTTCCTACTGCTGTAAAGTTGAATTTTATATCCTTAGCATCAAGATAAGAAGTAACGGCTTCAAAAATAGCCTGTACAGCTATTATAGGCCGACCTGCAGTCTTTGTATAAAATCCTGCAATTGGATTAAATTCAGAATCAATTATTATTGCTTTGGTAGATGTAGAACCAATATCGATACCCATAAAAACACTTGAAATACTTCCTGATTCAATTTTCTGATAAATATCAACTTCCACATCAGAAATTTCTTCAGGCATTGTATAGTTATAATGCTCAAGACCGTCAAAATCAGGATAATCCGAAAGTTTTAGTTCCAAAGGTTCATAAAAATAATCTTTCTTCAAATTATTCGTAGTATGAATAGAGTCCGTAGAAAACTTAGAATCTCCGGCAATATTATCCTCCAATAACAACTGTGCTGCGCCAATAGAACCAAATAAATGTGCATATTCATGAACTTCAATATTATGACCGATTACTTCCTCCAGATGTTTGACTACCGACTCATTTCTTGCAACACCACCGGCAAAAATCATGGGGGCATTATCAGCATTGCCACTGATAAGAGTATCCGCAATATTGTTAGCCAATCCCAAACTAAGTCCATCACAGATTTCCTCCAGAGAGTACCCTTCCTGCTGGGAATGAATAATATCAGTTTTGGCAAATACAGAACATCTGGAAGCTATTTTCGGGATATCCCCTGTATTCGCCATAGCTTTTGCACTAAGTTCTGCACTGCCTGATAGATTTAATCTTTTTGCCTGCTGATCAAGAAACCCCCCTGTTCCGGCAGCACAGGAAGTATTTGACTTCATATTGGTATAATTCCCATCTTCATCAAATTCGATCAAAGAAAATTTCTCACCACCAACATTAAGTATGGACCTAAAATCATTATAAAAAAGATTCACCCCTTTGATAATTGAAATAGTTATATCAAAATCTACAGATCCGTTATAAATATCAGGAACACTGGATGTTCTTGCAACTCCAACTACATTTGTATAATCAATTTCAATAAGAAGATCCCTCAGTACTGCAGCCGGCTTCCCCTGATGATATACATATTTATAATCTAAAAT
>JAUVLL010000243.1 GCA_030600745.1 Spirochaetaceae bacterium
AGGATTGCACTTCCCAGCGAAACTGCCTGACATTCTGCCTGAATTGTTATAGGTTTGCCTGTTACATCAGAGTGGATCTGCATCCAGAGATCACTATTGGCGGCTCCTCCACAGGCAATCAGCTCTTTGATTGATATACCCTGATTTTCCATCCTATCCAGTATCACGGCAGTACCATATGCCACTCCCTCCAGAATTGCCCTAAATATATGAGCTGGCGTATGACTAAGAGTCAGTCCTCTGATAACACCTCTCGATGCAGGGTCCACCCAGGGAGTACGGTTCCCCTGCCAGTGTTCAAGGACAAGCAGACCATCCGAACCCTGGGGTATTTTTGCAGCCAGTTCATCCAAAACAGAATAAACACTATTACTCCTGCCCGCCTGTTCTGTTATACTGCTGTTAACAAAATTGTCTTTGAACCATTTAACAACAGATCCTGTAGAAATTTGTCCTGCTTCCACGACCTGATAACCCTGCAATATGGCATTGGGAAATGTGCCGTTTATTCCCGGTATGTGGAACTCATTATCCACTAGTCCTATCTGCAGATGTGATGAACCAGTAATAAGGGCCATCTTCCCCGGCTTAAGAGCATTAACCCCTATAACACCGATATAGGCATCAGCGCCGCCGCCGGCAACAGGGATACCGGGCTTTAATCCTGTTTTCTCTGCTATGCTTTTTCGCAAATAACCGGCACATTCTCCGGGTTTTACTATTCTCGAAGGAAGTTTATCCAAGAAATCACTTAATCCTATCTTCTGGTAAAAGTTTTCCGGGAAGCCGTCTGTTTCAGAACCATAGAACCATCGGACAGTTATATTGTTCAGGTTTAATGAAAAATCTCCGGTAAGTATGTAAGAAAGCCAGTCGGGTTGATCAAAAATAATTTTTGCCTTTTTATAAACTTCCGGCTCGTGTCTTTTAAGCCACAATACTTTACAGGGGAACCATTCCGGAGAAACATTGCCGAAACCGACAAATTTAAGCGCAGGGCTTTTTGTTAAAGCTATTTCAGCGGCCTCTCTGGTGGCTCTGAGATCCATCCACATTATAGCATTTCTCATTGGTCTGTTATGTTCGTCGAGGGCAACCACTGTAGGACATGTTGCATCTATTCCAATTCCAGCTATAGTTTCCGGCTTTACACCACTGGACAGGATTGCTTTATTTATTGCTGTAATAAGAGAATCTTCCCATTCACAAACGGACTGTTCTGCCCATCCGGGATTGATATGAAAAGTCCTGTTTTCACTGACACCAAAACCCGGGCAGCCTCCTGTTTCATCAAAAACAGCAGCCCTTATGCTCTCGGTTCCAATATCAATCCCTAAAATGTATTTTTTCATATATTTTATATATCCTAAGTTTTTATCAGGCTCAGTATTCGTATTGCTGCATCTTCATCGGTTACAAGAGAATTTATAAATTCACCTCTTAAAGCACCTAAAATTGTTTCTGCTTTTTGTGTCCCTGATGCAATACAAATTCGATTAGGTATTTTTTTGAGTTTTGATAGCTCAATACCAATGCTTCGTTCATTTATCTCTGTTTCGTATATTCCGCCATTAATATCTATTTGTTTCCCGCATATATCTCCTACAGCACCCTTTGCAAGAAGCTTTCTCGATTCTTCTTCAGTCAGGAAACCTGCCCTGAAAAGCGCACTGCTTTCAATATAATTTGTACCAATACCAAGTAACGCAATATCAACTTCTTCTGCTTTCTTTAGTATCTGTGAAATGCCAGGCTCTTTAATAAGCATTTGTTTCAGCTCTTTACTCTGAACAATGAGCGGAGCTTGCAGTACGCTGCATTTTGCATTCAGCTTATTTGCAAGTGACCTGGCAAGCTCAAGGCCGTCGGTAGTCAGATCAAAAGCCCCTGTGCCGCCTACAAGTTGAATAACTTCAGTTTCCATATGTTTTATTGGGCTAAACTGTTCTACAGTATGGTATAAGGTACTTCCCCAGGAAATACCAATTTTATTTCTGCCCTTAAGCATGGATTTCAGTAGATTAGCTGCTGCTTTACCAAGCTGTATTTTTGTTTTTTCAATATCCTTTTCTGATGGGATGACGATAATATTTCTTATATTAAATTGTTCTTTTATTTCTTTTTGAAACATCACTCCTAATGATGAGGTATCATTTATACGTATTTCCACTATATTAAGATCCCGGCATGTCTTTAATATCTTTGAAATATTCGAACGGGATAATCCCACTTTATTTGAAATTTCCTGCTGAGAAAGCCCGTCAAGGAAATACATTTTTGCGATCTTGATTAAAAAATCTCTTTTCGTATAATCTAAATTACTCATAGTTCATATGTTCCTTAATATTATATATTTGTATCATATGTTCATATTAATGTCAAGTGTTATTATAAAAAATATTTTAGAACATTTGTATCTGTCCCTTCTGACTGATGAAATCCTCAAGATTATGTCACAGCCAGTGGAGGCAGGTTTCAAACCTGCCTCCACTGGTTTTAAAATCTATTCCTACTTGACGGCTACACACTTTCGGATATAGGATACAATTATTCATACAGGTTTCGTTAATAACGGATAATAGGGAAGCAGGTGAAATGCCTGCGCGGTCCCGCCACTGTAATGGGGTTTTGCTTCTGATAAACCACTGCCCATCAGTTAAAAATATGGGCCGGGAAGGTAGCAGCGATCAGTCCCCGGAGCCAGGAGACCTGCCTGTTTGAAACTACCCGTTCATTGGCCCAGCGTGGAACAGGCCAGGGTATGGATCCACCTGTCTTTTTGTTGACCCATATCCGAAACTACTTATTTTGAGGTGAGGATATGAGAAAATTCATCAGTATTACATTCTTATTATTAATTTCTTTCTTTTTATTTGCAGAGGGGGAAAGAGAAATTCAACCAGCAGGCCGGGAACCTGGTATTACAGTAGTCGACTCCTATGATCGAACTGTTACAATAAAGAAAACTGCAGTAAGAGTCGTTTCGGCTGCCCCCAGTGTAACAGAAACAATATTTGCCCTTGGTATGGATGATATTCTTATAGGAAGAACAGATTATTGTGATTATCCGGCAGAAGCGCAAGACGTTCCCAGTATCGGCAGTCTACGTGAACCTGATATCGAGGCAATTGCAGAGCTTGATCCTGATATTGTAATTGCATCAACCCACTTTACCAAAGAGTCCCTGGATAAATTAACTACTTTATCAATTCCTGTTGTTGTTCTTGCAGATCAGGACAGTTTTGAAGGTGCGTACCGTACAATCGAAGATATAGCCCGGCTGATCGGGGCTGAAATAGAAGGAGAACGCATAATCACTGATATGAGGACTACAGTGGATTATGTAAAGGACGCTGTCAAAGGAAAAGACAGACCATCAGTTTATTATGTAATCGGATTCGGAGAATACGGTGACTTTACTGCCGGGGGTGACACCTTTATTAGCCAGATCATCGCAATGGCAGGGGGAAATAACATTGCATCCGGTATTCAGGGGTGGTCTTTCAGTCTTGAACAGATTGTTGATTCCGATCCCGATATCCTTGTTTGTTCGAAATTCTGGAATGCAAAGAGTTCTATTATGGATACTAACGGGTATAGGGATCTAAGGGCAGTCCAGACGGAAAACCTCTTTGAAATAGATAACAATATGCTCGACAGACAGGGTCCAAGGCTGGCAGAAGGGTTAAAAGCCCTTGCAGAGATAATCCATCCGGATGCATTCTAGATAGTAATATGATACCAGGGAAGTATAGAAAAACAATTTTACCACTGCTTATTCTCATTCTCCTGGGAACAATTATAATAGCAGGTTCCCTTGGTAGTGCCGGAATATCTTTCCCGGATGTTATTAAAATTATTATCTCCCCTATAAGTGTTGAAAACGATGGGATCAAGGGAACTTCCAGAATAATTATCTGGAAAATTCGTCTTCCAAGAATTATCCTGACAGTTCTTGCCGGAATGGGCCTTGGTGTCAGCGGTGCAGTTTTTCAGGGAATATTCCGTAATCCCATGGCAAATCCATATATTCTCGGCATCTCTTCAGGGGCTGCCTTTGGAGTTACCCTGGGAATGACTATGGGTTTCCAGCTTACCTTTCTTGGAATTGGGGCAATACCAATATCTGCATTTATTGGTGCAATGAGTGCATCTATTATAGTTTATCTTATCTCGGGTGGTGGAAGAGATATACTGCCTTTACTGTTATCGGGAATTGCAATGGGCTTTTTCCTATCGGCAATGATGTCTTTGCTTATGTATTTTAACAGATCACAGCTTGAAAATATTGTCTACTGGACAATGGGTAGCTTTAATGCAGCTAATTGGCAAAAGGCAGCCATTACTGCTCCTGTTATTATACCTGGAACCCTTTTTCTTATTCTTTTTGCCAGAGATCTTAATTTGATGGTTCTGGGCGAGGATTCTGCAAACAGTTTAGGGATTTCTGTAAAGAAATCCCGGCTTATATTTTTGCTTGTTTCCACAATTATTACAGCCAGTGCAGTAGCCGTCAGCGGAGTAATCGGATTTGTAGGATTAATTGTTCCCCATGCTATGAGAATAATAACCGGTCCGGATCATAGAACTTTAATACCATACAGTATGTTAGGGGGAGCAATTCTTCTCTTAATTTCAGATACTATTGCAAGAACAATTATTGCTCCAACAGAAATTCCTGTTGGTATTGTAACATCACTATTGGGAGCTCCATTCTTTCTGTTCCTGCTAAACAGAATGAGGAACCCTAAATGATAGATGAAGTTGTAATTGAAACAAAAAATCTTAACTGGGCCTATAATGGAACTAAAGTTCTCGATAATGTCTCTATGAATATTAGGTTCGGAACTTTTACCGGAATTCTTGGTCCAAATGGTGCAGGGAAAACAACCCTTCTAAAACTGATTCTAAATCTTCTTCAGGTAGAAAAAAATTCAATTCTAATCAGGGGTACAGATATTAAAACCTATTCACGAAAGGAACTTGCCCGAATAGAAGCATATGTGCCTCAAAATGTAAAAATAGATTTTAACTTTACTGTCTGGCAAGTTGTATTGATGGGAAGAACCCCGTTTTTAGGAAGATTTGACAGAGAATCAAGGGAAGATATTAGAATAGCTGAATGGGCAATGAAAGAAACAGGTATACTGGGACTAAAGAACAAACTAATAACACAACTTAGCGGAGGGGAACTGCAAAGAGTTATTATTGCAAGGGCTCTAACCCAGGAACCTGTAATACTGGCCCTGGATGAGCCTACAAGCCATCTGGATATTCATCACCAGATAAATATTCTATCAATTCTACGTACACTTGCAAAAAGAGAAGGTCTT
>JAUVLL010000200.1 GCA_030600745.1 Spirochaetaceae bacterium
AGATTTTGTCTTTATCTTACCGATAATAATAGAAAATAAAGGGTGGAGTTATGACAAAAGATTTTATTAGTTATAATGATGTAAGGAATAATGCATTAAAACTGGCAAATAGAATACATTTGGATGGATTTATCCCTGATGTGATATATGTGCTGCTGCGTGGCGGAGCTTATCTTGGAAATGTTTTTAGTGAGTATTTTAAGATAGTTAAAGGCAGTGAGCGTCCTGTTTTCTATGCAGCAGTCGTAGCTCGTTCATATACGAATATCAATGAACAGTCTGCAGTTATGATTGATGGTTGGACCTATAATCCTGAACATCTCCGTAATGGTGACAGGGTTTTACTGGTGGATGATATATACGATTCCGGCAATACTATTAATCATCTGGGCGAAGTGATAATTAATCATGGTATACCAAGAAAAGATCTTAAAATTGCAGTCCATGACTATAAGAATATGACATATAAAAAAGATAAACTTCCCTTAATACCTGATTATTCCTGCAGGACACATATAATAAACAAACCTGAAGAAGATGTATGGATCCACTATATGAGTCATGAGCTTGTAGGGTTAACAGAAAATGAATTAAAAGAGTACTACAAAGACAGCCCCGGATTAGTCGACATAATTAAAAAACAAATGTTATGAAATTAAAATTCCTCCTCTTCCTACTTCTGATTGGATCTCCTTTACTTTCTGTTTTGTATGGTCTTGAAGGAGTTATCTCTTCTTCCCATGAATCCGGCTTTTATAGTGATGACTTTGAACTCTCACTATCAACAATATCAGGTATAGATTTATATTATCATTTTGACGAGAGTATGGATAAAACTGATGTTAAATATATTTTTCCGTTAAGCTTAACTGCTATGTCAGGAGAATTACGGGAATATAATATAGTCCTCTCCGCATTGGAAGGAAATGAAATACTGGAAACAAAAACAATTAAGTATATTATTGATAAAGACATACCGGCCCCTCCTGTTTTAGATAAAAATGATGGACTTTATAATAATAGTATAAGTATGGAATTTAAAAAGAATGAAGATGATATCTACTATTCTGTTAAATCAAGCGGGAATAATAATTTTACTTTATGGGATGGGAAAGCCATTGATATACCGCAAGCTGATAGTTTAATAACCGAAATTATTAATAGTTACTGTGAAGATTCCGCAGGAAATCGAAGCAGTGTACAGGTTAATAGTTTTACCATCATCCCTGCTATAAAAAAGCATCTACTCCTGGAAGTTAAGAGTCCTGTAGAAGGTGTGTTTCTGAATAATCAACTTATCTATATTGATACATCCGGTTATAAATGGATAAGGTATTCATTCGATGATGTTGATCCTGTAAGCAGAGGGACAAGCTATATTAATCCAGTCATTTTAAAAAAAAGAGGTAAATATAAACTAAATATTGCTGCTATGCCTCTTAAATCAGAAGAAGTACTTACAAAAAAAATTGTTTTTTCAATTATTGATAATCAAAATATAATTCTTAACAGGAATAGTGGAATTTACACAGAAGATATATCTTTAAAATTTAATAAAAATAGTATGAACTATAACCTTGAAGATCGGGCAGTAGTTGCCTGGGACACATCTTTACCCGGAACATTAAATTTCAGGACTGTTCCCGGAGTAGTAAAATATATATCCCTTAGGATTTCTAATCCGGCTGTAGAAGGAGAATTCAGATATTTTTTTATTCTTGATAAGAGAATTCCTGCGGCACCTCTTATTTCAGTTGCAGCGAAATCACCAATTTCTAAAGATACAGAAGTTAGGATACTTGGAATTCAGGGAGCTGATCTTTATTATACAACAAACGGTTCAACTCCCGATCGATATTCTGCCTATTATAAACACCCATTTGTTATGGAAATACCCGAAGGTCGGAATTCCGGTTCACTGCTGGTTAAAGCCAGAGCTTACTTTAATGATAAAACAACCAGCATTGTTACATCAAAATTACTTACATATGATGTAACAAAACCGGAAAAACCTGAGTTGGCAATTACTTCAAGCCTGCAAAATAAAATTAGTTTTAGTATTTCAAATCCCTTTTCAAACAGAATTATTTATACAATAACATATGATGGATCTGAACCTGATGATCCTGTTGCAGAATCATTCACAGGTAAAGAAAACATGATACTTATAATTCCTCATGGAATTGTAGCAGATGTACGCTTAAAGGCAGCTTTAATTGACAATGCAGGTAACATTTCCGATTCTGAAATGATTGAACTGGTTAAAATAGATACAGTGCCTCCGAAAGAACCTAAAATAATAGTAAAAGATCAAAAAGTTACTTTGATTGGAAGTAATCCAATTTATTATAAAATTAACTACAACAATATGGATCCGGATGATTACAAATTATATGAATCTCCTTTATTTTTAGATACTAACGACAGTAACTTTGTGAAATATATAATTTCATGCTTCACACTTGATGAATATGGAAATAAAAGTAATACAGTTATTTCCAAAGATATAAAGATTGATACCAGAACACCTTTTTTACCTGATTACAGCGGAATATCTGATGGTGGATTGTATAATAATCCACGAAGCCTGAGATTCCATTCTTCAGATGATATTGAAATTTACTACACTGTCAGCAGTGATTCAATTCCTCCTGAAGATCCAATTCCAGGTAATTCTGATAAAATTGATGAATACCTTTATTTTGATTGCCCGGTCAATGAAACAAGACACTACACTGTGAAATTAGTTGCTACATACAACAACTTTAAAACTGTTTCGCTTCCGGAACTTGTTTTATTTGAGATTGACCGTATTGCTCCAAGGACTCCTGTTATTACATCTGTTATAAACGGAACTGTTTATAATACTGACGTAATGATAAGAAGTAATAATGAAGAAGATAAGGTTTGGATTCTGATAAAAGATCAGATTAAAACAGAAGATCTCGATTTTGAGAATTTTGAAAATAATGGAATACTTCTTAATAATTATAATGATTATTTAATTAAACAGAAAGATAATTCCGAAAAAAACTATCAACTTGCAGCTTTATCGATTGATAATGCTGGTAATACAAATATCAGCAGAGAAATAGTACACTTTTCTATTGATAAAATACCACCGGAACCACCGAAAATTAAAGTAGATGATTCTTCCAGTGAGTTTACTATAGTCAGAATGACATCCACTAATCTTGATGATATTATATATGAAATTACTTTCGACGGTAGTTATCCTCAAAAACCTGTTGAAACGTCCATAAATTATCAACTACCCCTGGAAATACAAAATAAAAATATAAACTCCATCTATATAAATGCACGAACTATGGATAAAGCAGGAAATTTATCAGTTTCATCAACATTAAGAAAAATAACTTTCTCTACATTAAACCTGGAATCACCAGTAATTAATATTGATAAGTTGAATTCCACAGAAAATATTATTTCTTTTTCTTCTTTAACTGGTATGAAAATATATTTAAAAGAAGGTAATGGCAGTTTTATTGAATATATAGATCCAATGATAATTGATTTGAGAAATAGAGATTATGTTGATCTGTTTTACTATTCAGAGGATAGTTTACAAAATAAAAGTTCTGTTGCAGTTTCAAGAATTGAAAAAACAAGTTCTTCAGGTAATTTAATAACAGGTATTTCAGATAATAAAATATACAATACAGGCAGAGTTGTCTGGAAATCAAACGAATCACGTGTAGTACGCTATGAGATTGCTTTAGGTAATGATCTTCCTGAAAAGGTAACTGTTTTTTCACCTGAACTTACGGATCCTATTGTATTTGATTCTGCAGAAGGTGAAACACTTCGGGTAACCATGAATGTAAAGGAATTTGTGGAAAATATCCCGGTTAAAGAACAATCCAATACAAAATTTAGTTTTACTATTGATAAATCCAACCCTGATTTACCTACTGTGCAAGGCGTCAGTTATAATAGTTTTTATCAGAGTAATCGTTTAATAGAACTTAATTCCAGGGAACTTGTTTATTATAAAATATCCGAGGGTATTGATAATTTAAATTCTGTTAATTATAAACTGTACAATAAACCTATTGAAGTAAACGTCGAGGAAGGAAAATATAAGCATTTTAAACTGGAAATTTACTCTAAAGATTCTGCAGGCAATCTCAGTGAAGTAAAAAGTATGGAATTTACTATTGATAAAGCTAATATATATGTATCATCAAAAGGCAGGGATAGTAATGATGGAACAAGATTCCAACCCTTTCGAACAATTGATCGTGCTCTTGAGTACATAAGTCAAACAGAACGGAAAGTTATAAATTTGACTGAGGGTGAATTTATCCTTGAATCTATTCTTAAACTGAAAAATGATATCTCGATTAACGGTGGTTTTAGTTTAGATGAATGGCATGAAAGTTCAGGTCAGACTATAATAAATATTTCCGGTCGATTACCAGAAAACTCCCCGATGCTGAATATCTATTCAGGAAATATTTCTTTAAACAATATTTCCCTTTCTAATATAAACTTAAACGCAGCTATGATTAACATGACTGGTGGTACACTCCTTCTTGATAAAGTTAAAATCTTTCATGCAAACGGGAGGGCTTCGGTTTCCATAGAAATAAAAAATGCAGAACTGACTTTAAGAAATACAGAACTTATTTATGGCCCTGTTTTAAATGGTAATTTAATAAATGTAAAAAAGAGTAATATTTTTTTAGAAGATTCAATAATTAAGGGCACAGGTAATTCAGGTATGCTTAAAATACTGAGTTTAGAAAAAGCAAAAGCTGTTATTACAGGTTCAGTAATAATTCCTTTTTCAGGTAAAAAAATAGAGATAATTAACTCTGCAGACAGTAATTTGGATATAAAAGACACTTCTTTTGATACTGGATCTGCCAGCATCTATTCAAATCTATTTGTGTTGAAAGATAGTAATCTGAATATGAAAAATACAGAAATTGGTTCTGAAAACAAAAGCAGGATTTTTTCCGGTTTTGTTTTAGAAGACTCCAGGGTAGAAATTGATGATTGTAGTTTTAATTTAAAAGCAGATTCCGGATTATCCTTCGTACAGATGAATAATTCTGGTTTTGAACTCTCAAATACAAAAATATCTGCTGATAGTACAGCTGAGTTTCTTTATCTTATAAAAGGGAATACTTCAATTGTAAATCTTGAAAAAAATGATATATCTATTAAAACTTCAGATATATTTACAGGTTTTGAATTAAATAACAGTGTTTCAGTATTTGAAAATAATAGAATGGAATTCGGGGGAGGAACAACCGCTTTCAATTCTTTCAGCTTTCAAAAGCCTTTAAATATTGAATTTACATCAAATATATTAATCTCTTCAAATATTAGTTGGATTTCGTCAGAAAATCAGGCTGCTATTAACATTGATGGTGTTAAAGATAGTGTAGTTATAAACAAAAATAATATATATGGCTGGACGTCGGTATTAAGGCATAACAACCGGCTTTTAAGATCTGTGGAAGAGCTTAATAATTATCGTGGATTTATGGATATACCCGAAGATAACTATTCCCGCCCTGATGATTAGGACTTACCGTAATATGGATATTAATAGGAAATGTTTTGTAGGGGCAGCCCTCGCGGCTGCCCAATATGTTATTTGAGATTTATTTCAAATCAAGCTTATTTGTATCACTGTACCATAGCCCGTTGCTTGTTCCAATGTAAAACCCGTTGGAACCATCCGCCATTATAGAAAAAACCAGTTCTGTATTCAGGTCTACAGAAAGATATTCTGTAGATCCAATAGTTGCAGATGTGGGGGTAACAATTAATTCTGTTGAAAGATCCATCTCATAGAAACCGCCGTTGGAACCAATTAGCAGATAGTTATCCAAGCCGGTAGTGGTAAAAATATCCATAGATCCAAATTTTGCCTCAATTGAAGAATCTAATTTTGTCCAGGTACTTCCATTATCAGGACTTGAATAAACTTCTCCAGTACTAGTTGAAAGATAAAGAGCAGTATTTTCAAGATTGTCATAAATAATACCACCTATTGCTTTGTCAGTAACAAAATTTCCATGATTAGCTGCCCATGATGAATTGTTTCCATTTGATATATAAATTTCAGGTTCACCGTCTCCTGTGGTTGTATTTGAACTTATAATAAAGTAATCAAAAGAGTTAGGGTTATAAGCTGCAGAAATAATTGGTATATTTATTGAGGAAGAATTAAGCTGATTAGCTGAATTTCCATCAGTATAAGACCAAATAATGTAACCAGTATCAGTTTCCTGACAAATAAATACTAAATTTGTTGTGCTTTCAACTAGTGTAATACCGTTGGAATTATCAAAATCATCAATGTTTGTATTAGAAAT
>JAUVLL010000179.1 GCA_030600745.1 Spirochaetaceae bacterium
TCCATTTTATGGAAAAAATAATCAAAACACCTGCAAATCAAAGGGTTGCCCGATTAAAAAAAATTGAGCAGGCGTTACGTATTGCTGTCCCTCAACTTTCCAATCTGACAGAAACAAGGGATGAAAACGGAGTACCTCATCTGGAAGCACTCTATGAACATTGGAGACCAAACGCAGGGAAGCAGCAGGAAAGTCAGTTTTCAGACGGAACCATAAGGTTAATTGGACTTCTATGGTCAATTCTGGATGGAAAATCACTCATTCTTTTGGAAGAGCCTGAGCTATCCCTTCATCCTGGAATTATTAGAAAAATACCTCAACTAATTACAAATCTTACAAAAAGAAAAGGGAAAGATATACAGATTTTGATTAGCACTCATAGTCCGGATTTACTTTCAGATGGTTCTATTTCCGCCAGTGAGATCATTTTACTCGATATGAAAAAGGTTGGGACTGAAGTAAAGACAGCAGAGGATATTGAAGAAGTTAAAACACTACTTGAATCTGGTATGGGAGCAGACGAGGTGGTTCTTCCTTATATTTCACCTAAAAATATTGAACAATTAGAACTGGTTTTTTAATAAATATATGAGAAATATACCATTACAAATAGCAATAGAAGATGATCTAAGTCTCGAAGTTGCAAAGAAAGTTATTCACAATACCAAAAATAAATTTGTGGTAGACCGTATTTGGCCGGATATTTCACGTAAAAAATCAACTCGTGGAAGTGGATATATACAGGTTAAATTAAACGCTTTTAATAATGCAGCACGGCACACTAATTTTTTGGTTCTTACCGATCTTGATCAGCATGAATGTGCACCATCATTTGTTGACGAATTACTGGAAAGAGAGAAAGAAGATAATCTGTTTTTACGAGTAGCTGTAAGAGAGGTTGAAAGCTGGATTTTAGCGGATAGAGATAATTTTGCTAAGTATATTAGTATTTCTCCAGCAAAAATCAATCCGAATCCTGACAATCTTGAAGATCCTAAAAATTATTTATTTACATTGGCAAAACAATCCCGTAAAAGAAGGATCCGTGAGGGTATTCCACCAAAAGATAGAACCGCCAGAATAGGAAAAGAATACAACCCTCTTCTAATATCATTTGTTCGTGATTACTGGGATTTTAAAGAAGCCATGAAACGATCGGACAGCCTGAGACGCTTTGTAATCCAGTTTGATAATATGAATTAGGTGGAAAAGTGAAAATACACAAAGTATTCATTGCAGGTCCATTAAAGATAAGAGCTCTGGATAAAAACATACAAGAAAGACTGGATAATATTATCCATAATAAAATTGAAGTATTGGTTGGTGACGCAAATGGAATAGATACGGCAGTGCAGGAATACTTGAATTTGAAAAAGTACAGTAAGGTATTAGTCTACTGCATAAACACTCCAAGAAATAACATTGGTAATTGGAAAACAAAATCAATACCAATAGAAGGAACAACATCATTCTCAGACTATGTAAAAAAAGACATCGCAATGGCACAGGATACAGATTTTGGTTTTATGATCTGGAACGGGAAAAGCAATGGAACATTAAACAATACCCTTAACCTCCTGGAACAGGGCAAGAAAACAAGACTGTACCTAAAACCGGCACAGAAATTTTATTCTATAGTTAAACTAAGAGATTTCGAAGAACTCCTAAACGAATGTGAAAGCGAAGATCTGAAAAAAATAGATAAAAAAATCAGACTATATGAGAGAATTAATATTTTATCCCAGGGAAACCTGTTTGGAAATTCGAGTGTAAGATCTTTTGAAGAACAGGATAATCATCTATTATTGGCATTAGAGAAAGGGCCTTATGGGGTTGGTGGTTAGTAGATAGTGATAGTAGGCATTAGGGAGGAATAATATGGCATATAGTAAAGATAAACCTTACAACGATTTACCATTATTGCCGCCGGATAATAGTGTGTTTGAAAGAGTTTCCATATATAAAAAATTGGCACAGGCCAGGGCCGCTCTGGCAGAATTGAAGGGAAGACTTCCTATAATTCCAAATCCTTACATGTTAATAAATACACTCGTACTTCAGGAAGCAAAGGACAGCTCGGAAATTGAAAACATTTTTACAACTGCAGATGAATTGTACCGTGCATTTACATCAAATCGTAAAAATATAGACCCTGCAACAAAAGAAGTTATATCTTACAGGGATGCATTATGGGAAGCTTTTAAGAAGCAAAAGGAACTATCCAGTTGGAACCTGGAATGGATAGTAGAAATATTTAGAACGGTAACTGAAAGAGATGAGTCACTTCGATCAATGCAACTATATATTGGTAATACCTACAATACTGTTTATACACCCCCGGAACCAGGAGATATTCTTACAGAAAAAATCGATAACTGGCTTGATTTCGAAGATACTTTGGATAAAATTGATCCACTATTAAAAATGGCTCTTCTTCATTATCAATTTGAAGCAATACACCCTTTTTCTGATGGAAACGGCAGAACAGGACGCATATTAAATGTCATCTATCTAACATCCCAGTCTCTTCTGGAATTACCTGTTTTATATATCTCAAAGCATATACTTGAATACAAGACTGAGTATTACCGCTTGTTAACAGAAGTGACAGAAACAGGAGAGTGGGAGGGATGGATACTCTTTATGCTGGAAGCAGTATATCAAACGTCCATATTTACTTTGGGAAAGGTAAATGCAATATATGACTTGTTTAACCGGATAACAAATATTGTAAAAGAGCAAGCAGAAGAAATATATTCAAGAGAGTTTATCGAGATAATTTTCTCAGAACCATATAGCAAGGTTAAAATGCTGGTAGATAACAAAATTGCCTCCAGAAATACAGCAAGTAAATACCTAAATCGATTATCAGATTTAGGTATTCTTGAGCCCATACAGGTAGGAAATGAAAATCTTTTTTTAAACAAAGATTTATATGAAATACTTGCACAAAGTTAAACTATGCACAATAATAAGAATATATTGTGCATAGCAGAGAATCTATGCACAACGACTGTGCATGTAAAAGCCCCAATGCACAAGAAACTGAATATTTTGTGCATGATAGAGTAGGAGATGACCAGGAGGAGGACAGTAAACTTATGAAAGAAAACCAAAACATCGAATGGAAACCTTCCTGGAACGATGCAATTCTACCGGAGAACTGGACAGTGGAAATTTTAAAAAGTGAACATCCTTCAAGACCATACAATCCGGATATTGCCAATACCATGTTTAGAGCCGGGTTTATAGAAGCATAGGGACGGGGTACCGTGGAAATTATTAACGATTGTCTGGAGCATGGAATAGAAGGACCTGAATTTGACATTATCCTGGGAGGTTTTAAGATTACATTTCATGCTGCGGATCAGGGAGGAATGTCAAAATTAGGTTCCCGGAAAAGTTCCCGGAAAAGTTCCCAGAAAAGTTTGGAGAAAATTATTAATCTGATGAAAGAAAATCAGGAAGTGACCATCGCTGAACTTGCCCGGATAATAGGAATTAGTGACAGGGCTATAAAAAAGAATATATCCTTATTAAAACTAAAGGGAAAGATAAGACGGGTCGGATCAGACAGAGCAGGCCATTGGGAAATAATTGAGGAATAGGTTTATGAAAACACGAATTGAACTTTTGCTGGAACAGCAGGAAGGAAAACAGCTGGAATTTAAAAGGGACCTTTCCCCTGTGAAAAATATAATGAAAACACTAGTCTCTTTCTCCAACAGTTCCGGTGGGACATTAATTGTTGGTGTTAAAGATGGTAGTAAAGAAATAGTAGGAATTGATAACCCACTGGATGAAGAAGAACGCCTATGCAGTATGATAGCTGATTCTATTTCTCCACGTTTGGTACCCAATATAGAAATGGTAACCATTGAAAGTAAAACATTACTAATTGTTGAGGTCTTTTTGAGTGGATCACGCCCCCATTGGGTGAATTCCCGGGGACCGGAGAGTGGAGTTTTTGTTAGACTTGGTTCTTCCAATCGGCAGGCAGACAGGGAATTAATTGAGGAACTGCGTAGAACTGTCGAAGGAGTTACTTTTGACGAAATGCCAATGCCGGAGTTGACTATAGATAGTCTTGATCTAAGTACTGCTCGTGAATTATTTGGTGAAAAACGGAAACTGGATGAAAAAGAACTGCTTACGTTGAAATTTTTAACTCACTATCAGGGACGATTGGTTCCTACGAAAGGAGCGGTTTTGATGTTTGGAAAAGAACGGCAATTCCACTTTTCTGATGCATGGATACAATGTGGCAGGTTTATTGGAAGCGATAAAGCAGAAATCTTCGATCATATAGACTTTTACGACCATCTACCAATGGCAATTGATAATATTATAATGTTCCTTAAAAAACATGCTATGCGAGGTGCAGATTTTTCTGAAATTAGGCGTAAAGATGTATGGAGCATTCCTCTTAATATCCTTCGTGAAGTAGTAATCAATGCTTTGGTTCATACTGATTATTCCCAGAGAGGGGCCCCAATTCGAATAGCCTTCTTTGATGATCATATAGAGATCGAAAACCCTGGAATCCTGTTGCCTGGCATGACTATAGAGGATATGAAACAGGGAGTCTCTAAGATACGAAATCCGGTAATAGCCAGAGTCTTTAGAGAGCTCGATCTAATTGAACAGTGGGGAAGTGGAGTGCGGCGTATCTTTAAAGAGGCAGAGGATCTTGGGCTTCCGGAACCTGAAATATTAGAGATAGGTACCAGGGTTCGATTTGTTGTATATCTGGATCAGATAATAAAGGTGCAAATTGAATCGACCCAGTCGCCGACCC
Organism: Spirochaetaceae bacterium; assembly: GCA_030600745.1. Classification (GTDB taxonomy): domain Bacteria; phylum Spirochaetota; class Spirochaetia; order B11-G9; family B11-G9; genus JAJRQE01. The sequence goes on from JAUVLL010000179.1 coordinate 4,799, forward strand.
AGTCGCCGACCCAGTCAATTGATTCCGTTATCAGGCTTCTAACAGCTCTTTCCGGTGGTGAACTTTCATCAGGGGATCTGCGGGAAAAATTAGGATTAAAACATCGTCAGACATTCAGGGAAAATTATTTACATCCGGCTCTTGAATCAGGTTATATAGAGATGACTATACCTGACAAACCAAACAGCCGGCTTCAGAAGTACAGATTGACTGATAAAGGGTTGGGAAAGGTTAGTAGGTAGTAGGTAGTAAGATTTGTTTTGATAGAGGATAAGAAATGAGTGAAAAAATAAGAAAAGGTTTAGAATATTACTTTCAGAATCATCGAATCATATTTTGGTATGATGAGGGCGGTGAAATGAGGGATGACTTTATTGAATTCAATGAGCTTGGAATTGAAAAAATTGAAATTGATAACGATGAGTTCAATATTAGATATAAAGTACAAAAAATAGATCCACAGCAGAAGTTCCTTATATATTCAACACAGGCAAAACCTGAAGACAAGCAAAACTGGCTTATGGATCTTAATTTGTCGGGATTTGTTTTTGCATCAGATAAATCTTCACTTATTCTTCAGGAACTGGATCTGGATATAAAATACCTTCCTCTTATTAAGAAACATTCAGATTTCTTCAAAAATAAGAAAGAACGCCTGATACCATACAAAAGCATTCTTAATAGCCCTACAGAAGACGAAGATTCTCTACTGCTGGCGATGATTTCTATATTAGCCAGTAATACAAAGGAAGATAAACTAAACCGAAAAGAGTTCCCTGAAATTGCCCTTAATATATTTCTTAACAGTTTTCTTGATGAAGATGGTTCTTTTTGGGAGGCTATTGAGAAATATCATCTGGAACCAGTCTTCCGGGAACTTGCAGCCAAAGAGTGGTATTATAATAATAATTCTGATCTTGAAGGTTTGTTAAATTATATTCTTCAGAATGCCCTCGATTTTCAGTTGGAACATATCACGGGTAAAATTCAGAGAAATATATTTGTACTCATAGATGAATGGAGAAATAACCTTAAGTACAGTGAACGTTTCAAGGAATTACTGGATAAGCGGGAAAAAGAACTTAATATCAAGCATATATTAAATAAGGAAAAGTCTCTTGAGGTACTTATTTCAGTAGACCTGTATAAAGAAGCCGATAAACAGGTGCTAGTTAGACTTATAGAGGGATTAAAGAACAGAAGTATCGATTATATTACAGCACTGCATCTTATTGAGAAAAGGCGGGAAACTTTCTGGTTTAAATCAGAAGGAAATTCTAAGCTGAGATATCATTATTTAATTCTATATTATTTTCTTCAGTTTAAAGAGCTAAGAAAAAGAGTCGACTTGTCATTTGCAAACATTAAAGAGGGATGGAACCAGTATATAGATGGTATATATAAATTAGATGAACTTTACCGTAAATTTAACTATGCATTTCAGGAAAGCTGCAGCCCTGTAGAACTGGTAGAGTACCTTGTAGATTTGGAAAAGGAATATACAGAGGGATATATGATCCCACTTGCAGACAACTGGCAGAAGGCAATAGACGGTGATCCCTATCTTGAGTCACTAAAAGACAGAGATATGCAAAATTTCTTTAAAAGATATGTAGTTCCATATCTTAACCAGGATAAGTATCTATTTGTTATTATATCAGATGGAATGAGATATGAAATTGGAGCTGAGCTTGCAGAAAAATTAGAAGGACAGAATAGATTTAAAGTTGAACTTGAAACCCTAAAAGCCCCTACACCCTCTTATACTCAGTTGGGAATGGCCTCTTTGCTTCCTCCCACTGAGCTTACACTTGCTTCAAATGGTAATACTGTATTAGCTGATGGTAAAAGCACTCAGGGTTGGGCCGCTAGGGAGAAAATACTACAGTCTTATCTTGATAAGGAGTACACCGGGAAGAAGGCCAAAATTCTTAATGCTAGGGATTTTTTTGAATCGACCCTGTCCGATCAGGAAGAATCAATAAAAGGAATTGACCTTATATATCTTTTTTCTCCCGGAGTAGATGCAGTTGGTGAAAATATAAAAACAGAGAAATCACTTTTTTCTGCAGTAGAAAAGGAAATTGATTTTCTAAATAATTTAAGCAGAAGAATCCT
>JAUVLL010000087.1 GCA_030600745.1 Spirochaetaceae bacterium
GATACTTGTTCTCCACAAAAATCACTTCAACTCAATTTACTTTCAAATACAACTAATTTTAGACCTGGTATGTCCACAAAATCCTTTTTATTTTGAGTCAGAAATGAAAAATCATTCTGAATTGCCTGACTTGCAAGCCAAATATCCTGAATACGAAAAGATGTACCCCTCCCTCTTTTTTTTAAAACAGCTGCCAGTCGTGCAAAAATAAGACCTGTACTATCATCAATTATAAGTAATGGTTTTTTCCTCAGCCTCTCCAGGGAGGAAGTTCGTTTTTGCTTTATTTCCTCAGATACAGCCATCTCTACCCCATATCCAAGTTCAGCTAGTGTAACCGGTGATATGTAAACGGAATCATCCTTAGTGTAAGACGCAACATCAGATGGAGAGACATGCCCCCTCTCAACATCTATCCAGATGCAGGTATCTATTAAATATCCCATGGATCTCTCATCTCATCCTCTAATGAACCAGGAATAGTACTATCGGTCAACCAATCTTTTCCAGCATCCTCCGACAGTGTACGATAAAGATCATCCATAGCCTCAAGGGCAGTCAATGAAAAGGAACCGGGAATTACCCGGGCAATTCTATGATTATGACGAAACAATACTATCTCTTCATGTTTGTACTCGATTCTGTCAAATACTGTGCTTAAATTGCGGGAAAATTCGGTAACTGTCATTTCAACCATAAAAGCCTCCAGTCAATATAATAAAGCTTAATCATAAAATCAGATTCTGTCAAATGGAGTTCCCTGTAAAGGATTTTTCATATACTATACCCCCTATGAACCTTATATCAATTGAAAATCTATCTAAAACCGTCAACGACAATCCTCTGTTCCAGAATGTAACAATGGGAATTGATGAGGGAGAGAAGATAGGTTTTATAGGACCAAATGGAGCTGGGAAATCTACTCTATTACATATTTTATCCGGACTTATAGAGACAGACACAGGCAATATTTCAAGAAATAATAATCTTAGAATAAGTATGCTGGAGCAGACTCCGGTAATTCCTGAGGGAATTACTATCAGGGATTTTTTATACAGAGGTGATACTCCTGTAATAAAACTAATTGCTGAGTATCACAGATGTCTGGAAAACTATAATCACACGGAATCCACTGTAGGGTCAGGTCGCGACCTGGCCCTACAAGAATTAACCGAACAGATGGATAAAGAAAACGGATGGGAAATTGAAAATAACTATCTATCTTTTTTAAGTGAGCTTAAACTGGACAATCCGGATCAGGTTATGGATAACCTTTCGGGTGGTATGAAGAAAAAAGCAGTTCTTGCAAGAGCCCTTGCATCGAAGCCAACCCTTCTAATTCTGGACGAACCAACAAACCATCTGGATATTGAAATAATTGAATGGCTGGAAAATTACCTGCATGCAGCTAATTTCAGTTTTATTATGGTTACTCACGACAGGTATTTTCTTGATTCTGTATGTACTGGTATTATGGAACTGGATAAAGGCCGTATTTATAAATACCCTGGTAATTATTCAACATTTCTTGAACGTAGAGATATAAGACTCTCAACAGAACAAAATGAACAGGCAAAAATAAAATCTATTCTTCGGAGAGAGCTGGAATGGCTGAGCAGGGGGCCAAAGGCCAGAGCAAGTAAAGATAAAAAAAGAAAGATGAGAATAGAAGATCTCATGGATAAAAAGAGTCAGATAGAACATGAAAGGACAGAGTTTTCATCATCAAACAGACGATTGGGTAAAAAAATTCTGGAATTAAAAGATATTGAAAAATCCTATAATAATAAAACTGTTATATCACCATTTACCTATAAGTTTAAAAAGGGTGAGAGAATAGGAATAATCGGCCCAAATGGATCTGGAAAAACAACCTTTCTCAATATTATCTCAGAACAGATTTCTCCTGATAATGGAAAGATTGAAAAAGGATTAAATACTGAATTTGGTTATTATGATCAGTTGAGTAATCATTTAAGTGAAGCTGCTTCCAGAAATTTTACAGTTTTAGAATATATACAGGAAACAGCAGAACAAATTACCCTTGGAAATGGAAAAATTGCATCAGCTGCAAAATTCCTGGAGATGTTCAATTTCCCATCCGGAACACATCGAACTCTTCTTACAAAACTTTCCGGTGGAGAAAAACGAAGACTCTTTTTAATAAAAACACTTATTACAAATCCCAATTTCCTGATCCTGGATGAACCGACAAATGATCTGGATCTTGATACTATGAGACGACTTGAAGACTATATTATTTCATTTAAAGGAACAATTATTGTAGTTTCACATGACAGGACTTTTCTTGATCGAACAACAGATTTTCTATTTATTTTTGACGGAAAGGGAGAAATAAAGGGATTTACAGGAAACTACAGCGAATATCACGAATTTATTCAAATAAATCAGAAGACAGACTCACCTAAGGATCAGGCAGGAAGCCCTCCCGTAAAAAAGAGTAAGACCAACTTCCCTACGGTCGAAACAAAACGAAAACTGACATACAAAGAAAATAAGGAATTTTCAAATTTAGAAGCAGAAATAGACAAGCTGGAAGAAGAAAAAACAGAACTTGAAGCCTCTTTCAGCATTGCAGGTATTAAACCGGAAGAAATCAAGAGAAACCATAAAAAATATAAAATTGTCACAGAAAGTATTGAAATAAAACTTGCCAGATGGGAAGAACTGGCCGAAAGAACCGGTTAAGCCTATGAAATTTGAAAAAGTTTATAGTTTTTTATTCCTGGTAATAGACATTTTGTAATAGTTAGGAATAGTATTAAGGAAATTTATCAAAATTTTATACATGATATCTTTTATCAAGTATTTCTATGAGGTCATTATGCAAAGCCTTGGAATAAATATTGGTTCATCAAGTTTAAAAATAGTACTTATGGAGGACTCCATAGAAAAATGGAGTGAAGTCATTCTCCATGAAGGTAATTTTTATGCAGCTGTAGAACAAATTCTTGGCTCGCATGATCTGCCTGAAAATATTAAAGCCCTTGTAACAGGAACAGAGGGAAGATTTCTCTTCAATCTGAATAATGTTATTGAACCTCTATGTATAGAAGCTGCTCTGGATCAGATAAATGAAAATGTTGATGCAGTTGTAACCATGGGTGGAGAAGATCTTATTGTTTATACAATAAACAACGAAAACAAAATTGTTAATAATTTTTCCGGAAGTAAATGTGCTTCAGGCACAGGTGAGTTTTTTAAACAGCAGCTGGGAAGAATGAATATGACCCTGAAAGATGTAGAGTTTGTTCCGGATTCAAGCAGGGTGTATTCCCTTTCTGCCAGATGTTCCGTTTTTATGAAGAGTGACTGCACCCATAAATTAAATAAAAATGAGGCAAGTAAAGAAGATATCGTTGTTTCATTAAGCAATGTAATGGCCACAAAGGTAATTGACTTTCTCAAACAGGCAAAAATAAGAAGTGGAAAAGTCCTCTTAACAGGAGGAACCACCAAAAACAGACATATTATGAGGTTTGTCAGAGAAAAGGCTCCGAATATTAACTTTGTTATTCCAAAAGAAGCTCCTTATTTTGAAGCTTTTGGAGCAGCAATTCTTGCCGGGAATTCAGGAAGTATAATGCCCCCTGTAAGTGATCTGATGAAGATTAACAAAATTAGCTTCGACAGCTATGATGACCTTAAAAAGTCAAGCGATCTGGTAACATACTTTGATTCTTCCACAGGAAAAGTACAGGAAAATCATGAGTATATATTAGGTATTGACGGCGGATCTACAACTACAAAAGTATGTCTTATAGATATAGAAACAGATGAGACTGTGGCGACTCACTACGAAAGAACACATGGAGATCCTATTCAATCTCTTAAAACCTGCCTGATTGAAATTAAGAAAAAAATTAAGGAAGATATTGGTGATGGAAACATTAATATCAGCCTGGCTTCGACAACCGGTTCATCCAGAGAGATCCTGGGAGTATTTGTTGAAAGCCCCGGAGTTTATAACGAAATAATTGCCCATTCAGTGGGTACAACCTTTTTTGATCCGGAAGTGGATACCATATTCGAAATAGGCGGACAGGATGCCAAGTACGTTTTGTTAAAAAACAAGGTACCCATTGATTATGCCATGAATGAAGCATGTTCAGCAGGGACAGGTTCTTTTTTGGAAGAGTCTGCCCATGGAGATCTGAATATACAGCATGCTTTCGAGATTGCGGACATTGCCCTTTCTTCAGAAAGCGCTTTAAAATTCGGAGAGCACTGTTCGGCGTTTATCAACTCTGATATTAGAAAAGCAATTCAACAGGGAGCAAGCAGAGAAAGCATTACAGGTGGTATTGTTACCTCAATTGTATCTAACTACCTTAACAGAGTAGTTGGTAACAGAACTCTTGGAAAAAAGATATTCCTTCAGGGGGGAGTTGCAAAAAACAAGGCTGTTCCCCTGGCATTTGCTATGATGCTGGATAAACAGATTCTTGTGCCACCGTCCCCGGAGCTGATGGGAGCATTTGGTGTTGGTCTTCTGGCAAAGGAAAAATTTAATACAGGGCTGCTGGAAAAATCAAGCTTTTCTCTGGATGCTCTTATTTCCCGGAAGATAGTTTATGAGAAAGTCTTTACATGTAAATCATGCGAAAACTTCTGCCCGATACAAATTCTTAATGTCAATAGTCATAAATATATGTTTGGGGGAAGATGCAGTAAGTATACTAATACAAAAAACAAACCTGATCCTTCAATAGAAGTATTTGATTATGTTCAGAAAAGGTCAGATCTGTTATTTATAGAGTGTGCACCGGATAAAAAGGATTTTGTTCCTAAGTATAACTTTACAGTTGGTATTCCAAGAGCATTCTCCGTACACACAATGTACCCTCTCTACTCATGGTTCTTCCATAGTCTTGGTATAGAAACTGTGCTTTCAGATACCATTGAACACGAAGGTGTTGCCCGGGTAGAAAGCTCCTACTGTTTTCCGGCAGAAATTGCCCATGGGGCTGTTCAGGATATTTGGAATAAAGGTTGTGACTATATCTTTGTCCCCCATTTTAGAGATTTGAAAAGTTATGAGAAAGATGTACATGCAAATTTCTGTCCAATAACTCAATCACTCCCCTACTATATAAAAAAGGCTTTCCCGGACATTCCGGAAGACAGAATCCTTACTCTTATAGTTTCCTTTAAGTTTGGAAAAGCAAAAGCCCTGGAATTCTTTGTACAAATGGGTGAGCAACTGTGTATTTCTGCAGCAGATATTGAATATGCCTTTAATATTGCCTATGAAAAGCAGAGTGAATACTTCAAAAAAGCATCAGAAATGGGGATAAAGGCATTAGATGAAGCAAAAAAGGCGGAAAGATCCGTTATTGCACTTCTGGGAAGACCGTATAATGCTTTCACAAGAGAAGCCAACATGGGAATTCCACGGAAGTTTACAAGCAGGGGTTATTCAGTAATTCCATTTGATATTCTACCTTTTGAAGGAAGTGAAATTTTTGAAAACATGTATTGGTACTATGGCCAGCAGGATATAAAAGCTGCGACTTTATTGAAAGATGAACCCAATATATACGTTACATGGATTACCAACTTCTCCTGTGCTCCGGATTCCTTTCTGCTTCATTATGTAAAATGGATTATGGGAGTAAAACCTTTTTTAATTCTTGAATTTGACAGCCATTCTGCGGATGCCGGAATTGATACAAGAGTGGAAGCATTCCTTGATATTATTGAAGGTTATAAATCTAAAAAAGATGAACTTGAAGAAAAACGATACGATAATGGTCTTAAATTTGTTAATAATGGTGATGATGAAATTCATATTTACGATTCAATAAATGATAAAAAAATTAAAGTAAGAAACAATCCAGGAATCAAACTACTGCTTTCCAATATGGGAGATCTTTCTGCCCAGATGATGGCCGCGTCAATACAGGCATTGGGATACAAAGCCGAAGCTCTTGATATTGCAGACAGAGAAACCCTGCATATTGCCAGAAGTCATACTTCCGGTAAAGAATGTGTCCCTTCCCACCTTGTACTCGGGAGTGCTCTTAAGTATTTTGCTTCTGAAAAATATAGAAAGGATGAAATCTATATGCTTTTTATCCCCATTACAACCGGTCCGTGCAGAACAGGACAGTACTTCGTGTTCTATGAAAATCTATTTAGAGACCTTGGGCTGGAAAATGTAGTTGTTTTTACTCTTAGCGCCGATAACTCCTATACAGAATTGGGACCAGGCTTCTCAAAAACCCTCTGGAGGAGTGCTGTAATAGCAGATTATATGAAAGATATACAAAATACCCTGAGAGCCTGTGCCCTGGATCCGGAAGCGGCAATGAAGGAATACAGAGTACAATGGCAAAAACTTCTGGGAGAAGCAGAAAACGGATTTAAAAATGCAGGGCCGGTACTAAAGAATATTGCTAAAGAGATCAGCAGAATTCCTCTTAAACGAAAAATGGAAGATACCCCAAAAATTCTCATTGTCGGTGAAATTTATGTAAGAAGGGACGATTTTGCAGTTGATGAACTTGTGGATCTGTTCAGCAGAAAGGGTATAATTGCAAAGGTATCAGGTATTGGTGAGTGGATCCATTATCTTGATTTTGTAAGAAAATATGATCTTACAAAGCGGCTGAATCTTCTTCCCCTCTGGAAAAGACCTTTCTCTAAAGAAAGACGACAGCTTCTGATACTTAAAATAGAAAAGATATGGAAACACCGTGTAGAGAATATGGTAACAGGATCCCTGAAAGGGGCTAATCTTATACCGGAAACACCACATAATATGGACATAATAATGAGCAATACATCAACACATTTTGTTAATCACGAACTTAACTCGGAGATTGCTGTTTCCACAGGGGTTGCGGCAACGGCTATGGAACACGGATATTCAGGAGTGGTGAATATAGCTCCATTTGCCTGTCTTATTGGTCGTGTAATAGAGGGTCTGTATACTCCATGGGCCAGGGATAGAAAATATCCAATTATCTCAGTTGAGATTGATGGGAACCCCTTACCGCCAAACCTTACCAGCAAGCTTAATATCTTTACTGTTAATGTTCTAAGGTTCAGGGATAACCCGGAAATTGCAGATTTGATTGATGGTTTGGATACTGAGCCTCTGGAGGAACAGATTAAGGTTAAAGAGGAAGTATCACAGAGATAAATAAAGCTGTCAGTCTGAAGTCTATTAGCTAAAAATCCTGAATTAAATAATATATGGAATTTTCAAATTTACACTTTTGTAGACTACAAAAGTTTCATAATCTTTGATTCCGGCGACCCTGGAAAGTTCACCATCCAAAAAATCGGGCAGACCAAATCCCTGCTCATCACTTAAGAGAATATATAGAAAACAATCATATCTTCCATTTGTAATACTGGTAGAAACCACGCCCTTTAACTGGCTGAGTTCTTCTGCTTTCTCTTTTAAATCGACTGTATCAAGCTTCAAAGCAACAATAATTACCTGATGCCCGGGAAGAGCCCCCGGATCGATTAAACCGGTAATCTTTAGAACATTCTCAGCGATCAGCTTATTTACCCTTGATCTTACTGTATTCTCAGTTAAAGAGAGTTCCTCTGCCATAACCTTGTAGGATTTGCGTCCTTCTCTAAGCAATTTTATTATAGATAGATTAGTGTCATCAATTTTTATCAACAAAACTCTCCGTAATACTGTTATATGTAAAGAGCCTACCCCTTTATTATCCATTTGTCAATTAATTATTGATTTATTTACGAATCCATTAATTGTAAGAAATTAATCTTTTGCGGGGATAATATCGATAAACTGAACAGATTCAATTATTGGTTCTATTTCCCATAATCCCTCACTATTTTGTTTATATGGTATAGTAACACCAGACCATTGGGGATCAGAATCCTTTGTTTCAAGACTATCCAGGAACTGCCTGAAAGAAACCTTATTCCTGTTAAATATATACTTCCACCCTAATACAAGTACTTTGAAAACTACATAAAACCAATATATTCTGCTGCTATTTCGGCAGACTCCGAATCAGTGTTTTCTATTATTACCTGTTCGAACAACCCCCTGGCAGCCTCTATCTTTCCCAGCTGGAAATTAGCCATACCTTCCAATAGTATTAAAGATCCGGTGATATCAAGATTTTGCATTTTATAAGATCCGATCCATGAAATTGCTTTATCAGCAGAAAAGTTCTCTACAAGAAGGTTTGCCTTAAGGAGAACCGCCTGTTCATAATAGGGTGCATCGGGATCCGGAGAAAAATTTGTAATAAGGCCCAGTGCTCCGGATGAATTTCCTGATAATGCCTCCGCACAGGCAAGATAAAACAAGGCCTCTTCCTCTTCAAAATCATCAAAGGCACTGTCCATAGCATCAGAAAAACTAATTCCGGCTTCTGTATAATTTTCCTGCTCCAACTGAACTTTCCCGGCAACCAGATACTTAGCATATTCACCATTGTTCCAGGTAAAACCACTATCGGGAACTTCAGCTGCTCTGACTCCTAAAACACTTGACTGCCTCAATGGCAAATGTCCAAATAATCGCTTTATAGTATTAAGAATCAGGGAATTAGCTTTCAGGCTGCGGACACTGCTAAGAACGATGCTGTCTATACTGTATGTTCCGGGATTTGTAAACGAAAATTTAGTTTTATCACCGGATAATTCAACTATGGAATTCTCTCCAACACGAAAAAAAGAACCAACAGGGATACTATCTCCAGGCATAAGTTCCACCCAGGAGGATTCTTTTTTTATTTCGATAATTCCATCAACATACTCAACAACGGTATCAGCAGTAACTAAAGAGGCTGCTACAATTAATAAAATAAAAATAAATGAACTTTTCATATACATACCCTTTATCCACACTATCTACCCGATAGCCGGATAAATCAAGATATAGTTTAATTAAGCTATTTGCGCTGTAACTGTATTATACATTATTTTGCATCTAATATCTCGATAATATCTATTTATACGTGCGCAAATCGCCATGCTTAGGACGCATAGCCGAGCAGTGAGCTTGCGAACGACCAGGCAATCGTAAAAAAAGACCACATCGCAAAAGCTCTAATTGGTTTAAACAAAATTATTTGTACTAATCATAGAATTGGGTTATAATATAGGGAAGTGAATCTAAAGACGGAGTAATATTAGTTTAATACCCGATATCTTTACTTCATTGCTCCTCCTTTCGGAGGTTATTAATGAGAAAGATTGTTTTTTTATTCTCCCTGACCCTGTTGACTTCAGGATTATGTTTCTCCCAGAGTACCACAGTAAATTATAACGACTACTACAGATTCCCCTTATCCCTCGGCATTGAGTACCAGAATCTTTCTCCATTTGCCGATTATGCATCTACCTATAATATTTTTGATTTATCTACAAATATCAGATGGCCAATCCCTTCAAAACCTGTTTTTCAACCTTCCTTACGACTGGGAATGATGAACTTTGATAACCAGGATCTTACAGAACCTTTGAAGTGGGACAGTACTCACTGGTACGGCATGATTGGAGCAGCTTATTTAAATCGGTTTCAGAAAAATTTCGAGATAGGCGGTGAAATAATGGCCGGTATTTCCCAGGCTGTTTTTAAGGATCTGCTGCCGGAGGTTGGTACTGTGGGGACATTAAACCTTATATTGGAAACCGGGGCAAGAATCAGTCTTAATCCTTCATACAACATGTCCATAGATATACATCCAAATCTTAAATATCTGCATTCCTTTAATTATCTTAATGATTA